>JANPEU010000328.1:0-3485 GCA_031423175.1 Bacteroidota bacterium | reverse complement strand
GCTACATGTATTGCTTTTCTTATTCTTGGGTAAGTGCCGCATCGGCAAATATTTCCTGTCATAGCATCATCTATATCTGCATCGGTGGGGTTAGGTTTCTTTTTTAATAAAATAGCTGCTGCCATTATTTGACCTGACTGGCAATAACCACACTGCGGTACATCTTCTTGTATCCAGGCTTCTTCAAGTGGTTTATGCATTGCTGGGTCTAATCCTTCAATGGTAACGACTTCTTTTCCCTCCGCCATTTTTACCGGAGAAATACAAGACTTGATACTGTTACCATTCAGGTGAATGGTGCAGGCGCCACATTGTGCAACACCACATCCGAATTTTGTTCCCATGAGTCCAAGCTCATCTCTTAATACCCATAAGATGGGTGTGGAAGGATCAACATCCACACTGTAAGCCTTACCGTTTACTTTCAGATTTATCATATAGAAGTGTTCTTTAAAGGTTATTTATTTTGTTTCCCGCAGCGAACACTGCGATGCGGCGAACGCAACGTTGCGACATGGCATCTTTGCGTTCGCTGCGAGAACTTTTATACTTTCTTTTTCAAATCATCCGGACGAAGTGGCAAGCTTCTTACTCTTTTTCCGGTAAGCATAAAGAGTGCATTCATCACTGCTGGTGCAACGGGTGGCACACCGGGTTCGCCAACACCACCCATTTTTTCTGTGCTATCTAATATAAGCACATCTACCTGCGGCATTTCATTCATGCGAAGCATTTTATAATTATAAAAATTGCTTTGTTTTACTTTTCCATTTTCAAATGTTATTTCTCCATACAAGGCAGCACTTAAACCGAATACAATGCCCCCTTCTATTTGTGCCTTTATGGTATCTGGATTTACTGTCTGGCCACAATCAATAGCACAAACTATTTTATGCACTTTAAGAGTTTTGGCTGGGGTAATAGATACTTCGGCCACCTGTGCAACTACACTGCCAAATGATTCATGAATGGCGATGCCCCTTCCTCTTCCTGCCGTTACTGGTTTTGTCCAGCCTGCTTTTTCTGCTGCTGCATCCAGCACTTTTAAAAACCGGGGATGTTTTTCCAATAACATTCTGCGATATTGATACGGATCTTTGCCGGCAGCTTTTGCCATTTCATCTATCATTCCTTCTACTGCAAATGCAGAGTGAGAACTTCCAACAGAACGCCACCACAATGTGGGAACACCAGCCGGAGCTTTATTCCATTCAACATGTAAATTAGGAATATCATAAGGTAAATTAGCTGAGCCTTCTACTGCCAAACCATCCACTCCATTCTGTACCAGCATTCCTTCCATGGGTGTGCCTATAATAAATGACTGGCAAACTAAATTGTGTTTCCAAAAAATTGGTTTGCCCGCAGCATCCAGGCCAACACTCATTTTATGTAGAGCCTTCGGACGATAGTAACCGCCTTTGATATCATCTTCTCTTGTCCACACCACTTTCACCGGAGCTTTTATTGCTTTTGATACTTGTACTGCTTCACTTACAAAATGTGAGTCGAGTGTTCCGCGTCGGCCAAAGCCACCACCAAGTAATGTGGTATGTAATTTTACCTGCTCAGGTTTTAAGCCGGTTATATAAGCGGCCGTCATCAGGTCGGCAGTTTGAAACTGTGTGCCCACCCATATTTCGCAACTGTCAGCTTTTACATCCGCCACACAATTGAGTGGCTCCATTGGTGAATGGGAGAGATAAGGCAAATTGTAAGATGCTTCTATTGTTTTAACTGCTTTAGTTTTTGCTGCATTTACATCACCTTCATTCTTTGCAACAGCACCAGGTTGTTTGGCAAGCTCTTCATATTGTTTTGCCTGATCAATACTATTTAATTTTGCGAGTGCACCTTCATCCCAAATTATTTCCAATGCATCACGTCCTTTTTTAGCTGCCCAAAATCCTGTAGCAACAACAGCTATACCACGGTCTATCTGCACTACTTCTTTTACACCGGCAATTGCTTTTGCTTTATCCGCATTAAAACTTTTTATTTTAGCACCAAATACCGGTGGCCTGGCGATAAGTGCAGTTAATAAGCCGGGTACTTTTATATCCAAACCAAATACAGCAGTGCCGTTTGTTTTTTCAGGAGTGTCTAACCGCTTTATCGGTTTACCAATAAATTTAAAATCTTTCGGGTCTTTTAGTTTTACATCAGCCGGTGCTTTGATGGTGGCGGCTTTATCTGTTAATTGTCCATACGATAATTTTTTTCCTGTTGCAGTATGAATAACAAAACCATTTTCAGTTTTACAGGCGGATGCATCTACATTCCATGTTTGTGCTGCTGCTTCCACTAACATATATCTTGCAGTAGCACCTGCTTTGCGAAAGCGATCAAATTCCACCCAGGTACTAGTGCTGCCACCGGTAGCCATCATTCCAAACATGGGGTGATTGTAAACAGCGTCAACCGGTGCAGATTCATATTTCACTTTACTCCAGTCTGCATCCAGTTCATCTGCTAACATCATGGGCAATGCCGTATAAGAACCTTGTCCCATTTCGGAGTGATTCACAATTACAGTAACAATATCATCTGTACCAATGCGGATGAATGCATTGGGAATAAAATCCACGGCTACAGGAGTACCGGAAAGTTTTCCAAAAGAAGGTATGTGAAAACTGAGCAGCAGTCCACCACCTGCAAGTGCAGTTGTTTTCAGAAACTGCCTGCGGTTGGGAGATTTGGTTTGTTCCATAATTTAAGCTTTTGAAATTGAGGATTAAATTATACATTATTTATGAGATTGAAATTTTTTGTTGGAATTCTCCAGATAAATTTTTAAAATATAATTGACAGTTGCAGGGGGATTCAGTAAATTACAGTAAGATCTTTTCAACTTTGGTCTCTTATGAAATATTTCTTATCATATTTTTTATTTCTCTTCCTGTTTCTAAATTCAGTTATTGCGCAAACAGTTGTTTCTATAAAGATTGATGGAAGCATCAATCCTGTATCCGCAGATTTTATTCGTAATGGTATTGAAAAAGCAAAAAATGAAAATGCTGAATGTCTCATCATTCATTTAAATACTCCCGGTGGTTTATTAAAATCAACGAGAGGTATTGTAAGTGATATACTGGAGTCGCCGGTACCGATTGTGGTATTTGTTTCTCCGGGTGGGGCTCATGCAGGTTCGGCAGGTGTGTTTATTACACTGGCTGCACATATTGCTGTTATGGCACCGGGTACAAACATTGGTGCAGCACACCCGGTAACATTGCAGGGACAGATGGATACAACTATGAATGAAAAAGTAACCAATGATGCTGCAGCATTTATAAGAACGATAGCAGAAAAAAGAAATCGCAATATGGTATGGGCCGAACGAACTGTGCGGAGAAGTTATTCTTACACTGAAACAGAAGCATTGGAAGATTCAGCCATTGATCTAATTGCAAAAAATGAACAGGAGCTACTCAGGTTGATAGATGGAAAAACAATAGAATTAAATTCAGGAACAAAGACATTAC
>JANPEU010000327.1:0-23743 GCA_031423175.1 Bacteroidota bacterium | reverse complement strand
ACTTTATGGATTTGGAAATAAATACCGTTATCAGTTAAAGAAAATGCAGATGGCTTTTTCCGATCTGCCGGCTGCATTCAAAGGCTTGAAGATTGTACATATTTCAGATATACATTCTGGAAGTTTTGCAGATAAAGCTGCTGTCCAAAGAGGTGTTGATAAAATTCTTGCCGTAAAACCTGACCTGATATTATTTACAGGAGACCTGGTAAATAATCTTGCAGAAGAGATGAATGATTACAAGGAAATTTTTAGTAAACTAAATGCACCACTTGGTGTTTTTTCAATCCTGGGTAATCATGATTATGGTGATTATATAAAATGGGATGATGATGATGAACATAAAAAGAAAGAAGAATTGGCAGGAAAAAAATTATGGACAGCAAAACAACATGAAAATCTTGAACAACTAAAAATAGTTCACACATCAATGGGCTGGCGATTAATGATGGATGAAAATGTTATTTTAGAAAAAGGAGATGATAAAATTTCGTTGCTTGGAGTGCAGAACTGGAGTTCAAAAGTAAGATTTCCTAAATATGGAAATTTACAAAAAGCGTATTCAGGCTTAGAAAAAGAGTCATTTAAAATTTTAATGAGCCACGATCCTTCTCATTGGGATGCTGAGGTTCTAAAAGATTATCCTGATATTAATTTGATGCTTTCGGGACATACTCATGGAATGCAGTTTGGGGTTGAAATCCCGGGTTTTAAGTGGAGCCCGGTTCAATATGTTTACAATCAATGGGCTGGTTTGTATGAAAAAGGAAGCCAAAAGCTATATATAAATCGTGGCTTTGGGTTTATCGGTTATCCCGGCCGAGTGGGAATTTTACCTGAGATTACAGTTATCGAATTAATTTAATAGCTATTGGGGCAAAATTTTTCATTCGATAATTCGTTTATTAACAGATTCTTTTTCAAGCGTTAAACTTAGTAAAACACATTTAGTCATAAGCCCGTTGCCATAAACAAATACAGAACCGGGAATTAGCTGCCGATGATTCGAATCTTTACAATACTACTGGTCTTACTGACCTGCACAAGCACCGTGTATTCACAGAGTACTCCGGCAGATACAACTATTTCAAAAATTGAAGCCACAACAAAAGATACGTTCGATGTACTTCTTTCTGATACTTCGCTGGATTATGATTTACTCATGAAAGATTTGGATTCATTTCTGGATTCCATACTTACACCAAGTAGTTATTATCTGGCAAACCTGGCTATAGGAAAAGGCTATTTTAATTTTGAAAGAAAATCATCCTCATATCTTCAAACGGCTAAGAAACTTACCTACTCTCCATCTTTGGGATATTACGATAAGTCTGGTTTTGGAATAACAGCAACCGGCTTTATGGTAAATGATGATGTTAAAATGAATCTATACCAGTTTTCCATCAGCCCTAGTTTTGATTATTTGAAAAATAAGAAACTGGCAACCGGATTTTCTTATTCACGATATTTTACAAGAGATTCTTTGCCGTTTTACACATCGCCTTTGCAAAATGAATTGTATGCCTATTTCACCTGGAGAAAATTATGGGTACGTCCCTCTATTCAGTTAAGTTATGGTTGGGGCAGCCGAAGTGAAGTTATGGAACGGGAAGAATTGATAAACTCATTGCGACTCCGCCCCAGAGGATATACATTTATCAATACGACCGAGTCCATTTCCGATTTTTCAGTAACGGGTTCATTACGAAAAGATATTTATTGGTTAGATGTATTTACGTATAATGACCATATCCGCTTTACACCACAAGCTGCTATTACATTGGGCACACAAAAATTTGGTTTTAATCAATCGAGTGCTACTTATGCACAAATACTGAGAAGCAATGGAAGCGGTGGCGCCAATGTACTTTACAATTCAGAAAATATTTATTTAGATGATAAAATAAATTTTCAGCCACTCTCCTGGTCTTTATTTTTAAAAGGAGAATATTCCGTAGGTAAATTTTTTATTCAACCGCAGGTTATTTTTGATTATTATTATCCCGCCACCTCTAATAACTTCAGTACTTTGTTTACTGTGAATTTGGGTTTTATGTTTTGAAAATTTTTACAAAACCTTCTAATACGCTCCACAATAATTATTTTCTTTAGTTGTTACTAATAAAATTCTTTTCAGTAGTTAAAAAAAATTAACATCGCAACAGGTTATATGGCATTATACTTGAAAAACTAATAAGCAGATTTGTGAGTTTTGACGGATGCGATAAATTTTTAAACAAAAAAATCTTTACAATGAAAACAAGGTTATTATTTTTCTCCACCGCAATTTTATTATCAATTATGGGTATGGCGCAATTTCATATTGGCGCAAAAGCAGGTGCTAATATTATGAAAGTGGAAGGCAAATCCTTTAAGGACGAATTCCGTTATGGCTATCAAATTGGTGGTTTTATGGAAATTAAGCTTAGCAAAAAATTGGAACTTCAGCCTGAAGTTTTATTCAATCAATTCTCAACAAGGCTAGACAGTAATTACAAAAATATTTATCAGAATGTTTTGAATCCATCGGGTGGCAACAGTATTAAACTGAATTATCTTTCCATTCCACTGATTCTGGATTATAAACTAGCAAAATTTTTCAGATTACAGGCAGGCCCCCAATTCGGAATATTGATTGATCAAAACAGAAGCATTCTTCAAAATGGTGGCGATGCATTTAAACGTGGCGATTTTTCAATGCTTGGTGGAGCTGAACTTCAGCTTTCGAAATTCAGAGTTACTGGCCGATATACTGTTGGCTTATCAAATATTAATGACATAGACAATCAGGATAAATGGAAAAGCCAGGGATTTCAGGTCTCTGTCGGAATAGCACTATAATCCTCAAAAGATTAAGACCCTGAAAAACTATAAGCCCTTCTGTCAGCAGAAGGGCTTTTTAATTCTAATGGCATTAAACTTGACTAGCATAGATTCAAATTGTACATTTAACACCCACTATAATCTGCTGTCAGATTGTCTAAATAAGTAAGGCTATGAGTTTTGAAAAAATGTTCCCGAAACAAGAAGAAGACATGGATTTTTTGCCGATAATCCCATTAAATGAAACCGATCAGGATAATACTGATATTGAAGTTCCAGCCGAAATCCCTTTGTTGCCATTAAGAAATACAGTTTTATTTCCTGGTGTAGTGCTTCCAATAACTGTTGGCAGAGATAAAAGCATAAAAGCAGTTAATGATGCTTATAAGGCAGATAAACTGATAGGTGTAATTGCACAAAAAGATAGTTCGATTGAAGACCCTGAATTAAAAGATCTTGAAAGTATCGGAACCATTGCCCGCATTATTAAACTTATAAAGATGCCCGATGGCGGAACTACAATAATTATCCAGGGAAAACTGAGGTTTGTTGTAGATGCAATTGTTTCTGACGATCCATATTTCAAAGCGAAAATAACAAGACTCGATGATGAGCAGGAAGTAGTGGATGCCGACTTTGCGGCATATGTTGCCAACATAAAAGATCTGGCAACAGAAATTGTACAGCTTTCCCCAAATATCCCGTCTGAAGCATCCATCATTCTCCGCAATATTGAGAATCCTTCTTTCCTGATACATTTTGTTTCGAGTAATCTGAATACCGATTTAAAAGAAAAACAAAAACTACTTGAGCTAAATAAAATTCGTGAACGTGCCGATTTATTGATGCAGTTGTTGCAAAAAGAATTGCAGTTTGCCGAGTTAAAAAATAAAGTAACAACAAAGACAAGAACAGAAATAGATAAACAGCAACGTGAATATTTTCTGCACCAGCAAATGAAAAGTATCAAAGATGAGCTGGGTGGCGATAGCAATGTGCAGGAAATAAAAGAGATGCAGAAAAAAGCTGAAGCAAAAAAATGGAGTGCTGCGGCTAAGGAGGCTTTTAAAAAAGGAACCGAGAAATTAGAAAGAATGCATCCGAGTACTCCCGATTATTCTGTTATATATAATCATCTTGATCTGATGCTTGAATTGCCCTGGGAAGAATACACAGAAGATCATTATGATTTGAAAAAAGCAAAACAAACTTTGGATCATGATCATTATGGTATGCAAAAAATTAAAGAAAGAATTTTAGAATATCTCGCTGTATTAAAATTAAAAGGTGATATGAAAAGCCCGATTCTTTGTTTTGCTGGTCCTCCCGGAATTGGAAAGACTTCGTTGGGAAAAAGCATTGCAAATGCAATTGGAAGAAAATATGTACGTCAAAGTTTGGGCGGATTACATGATGAAAGCGAAATACGTGGGCATCGTAAAACATATATTGGTGCTATGCCTGGGAGAATTTTACAATCGCTGCGCAAAGTAAAATCATCAAACCCGGTAATCGTATTAGATGAAATAGATAAAGTGGGTAGTGATTTTCGTGGCGATCCCTCTTCTGCATTGCTTGAGGTTCTGGATCCGGAACAGAATCATAGTTTTTATGATAACTACTTAGAGCTTGAATATGATTTAAGCAAAGTATTATTTATAGCTACTGCAAATAATATTGCAAATATTCAACCTGCATTGCGGGACAGGATGGAAATAATTGATTTAAGTGGTTATGCTGTAGAAGAAAAAATTCAGATTGCGAAAAGACATTTAATCCCCAAACAAAAAGAATTGCATGGCTTAAAGAATACACCACTCAACTTCAGTGATAAAGTAATCGAAAAAATTATCCAGGATTTTACAAGAGAAAGCGGTGTAAGAGAATTGGACCGGCAACTTGCTTCGATTATGCGCAATCAGGCAAAACAGCTTGCCATGAAAGGAAAAATTAAATCATCTATTTCAGCAGAGGGGGTTGAAAAAATTCTTGGCAAAGCAAAATATAGTAATGAACTCTATAAAACGGCAAACATGCCTGGTGTTGCAGTTGGGCTTGCCTGGACGTATGTCGGCGGTGATATTCTTTTTATAGAAACAAGCCTGAGTGATGGAAAAGGAGAATTAAAACTAACCGGGAACCTTGGAAATGTAATGAAGGAGAGTGCAACCACTGCACTTAGTTATTTACAAAGTAATGCAAAAAAATACAAACTGGATTCAAAGTTATTTTCAACGAAAAATATTCATATTCATGTACCAGAAGGTGCTACACCAAAAGATGGCCCGAGTGCTGGTATTACGATGATGACAGCTATTGCATCAGCATTAACAGGAAAAAGAGTAAAACCATTTCTGGCAATGACAGGGGAAATTACATTACGTGGTCAGGTTTTGCCTGTTGGTGGCTTAAAAGAAAAAGTGCTGGCAGCTAAAAGAGCAGGTCTTAAAGAAATTATTGTTTGTAAACTCAATGAGAAAGATATTAGTGAAATAGATTCCACATTTATTAAAGGGATTAAGTTTCATTATGTAAAAACCATGAAAGAAGTTTTGGATTTAGCATTAGAAGAATAATATTCATCGACAGCTAAAATAACAATACGTTCGTTTTGCATAATCCGGGATTCCCTTTTTTTCTTACTAAGGCAATAGCTTATTTTCGTAACTGTGCATTTACGATTTACTTTAATCCTGTTATTTTTTTACAGCCATTCGTTTGCTCAAACAATTGGTGGCAGTACTATTTTTAGTTTTCTTAATCTTCCGAATACGCCACAGCTAACTGCATTTGGTGGGGTAAATGTTTCTTTCCCATCAAATGATGTAGGAATGGCTTATAACAATCCTGCTTTGCTTAATCAGGCTATGCATACACAAGTAAATGTTGTTTTTAATGATTTATATGCAGGGATTAAAACATATCATTTCTCATCAGCATATCATCATGAAAAACTAAAGACAAATTTCAGTTACGGGCTTCATTACTTTGATTATGGAAATATATTGGAAACTGATGCCTCTGGCAATGTATTCGGTCAGTTGAAGCCGGTTGATTTCACTATGCAGGTTTCTGCCTCTCATCACTATAAAGAAAAATGGAACTTGGGAGCAACGATAAAATATATCAGTTCTAATTATGGTCAGTACAAAGCAAATGGGCTGGCTATGGATATTGGTTTATTATACAGTGATACTTCAAAACTTTTCAATGCTTCCGTGCTGATAAAAAATGCAGGCTTCCAATTAAAAAAATATAGCGGAAGCAGAGCTGGCGATTTACCGTTTGATTTACAGGCTGGCATTACACAACGATTAAAATATGCACCATTTAGTTTTTCGTTTACGGCACATCATCTGTCCTTGTTTAATATAAGCTATAATGATACATTGTTTAACAATGCAAACGATTTTGGGAATAGCAATCAAAAATTCTCGTTCGATAAATTATTCCGGCATGTTGTGCTCGCAACTACCATTCATCTTGACAAAAAATTAGAAGCAACAATTGGCTACAATCATCTCCGTCGCAAAGAGCTGAATATAGGAAAAGATGGAAATGGCCTGAATGGTTTTTCGATGGGTGTAGCAATCTTGCTAAACAAAATTCAAATCCGTTTTTCAAGAACTAATTATCAGAATAATACCGCCCTCAATCAGCTAGGCTTAAATCTGAAACTAAATGAATATTTTGGCTTGGGGAAATTTGGGAAGCAGATTGGCTGGTGATTTATGAAATCAATTTATAAACTTCAAAAGCTTCTGCATATTTTGTGTTTATCTGAAGTCCTCTTACCGTTGCAAGTGATTTAATAAAATCTTCTTTAAAATAATTCCGATGAGATTGTGATGTATAAGCTTGTAAAGAATTCATTTTTGTTTCTAAATTTTTTTCAGAAAGGTGGCTAAAGCATTGTGTATGAAAAGAAGAATTATTCCAGGGCAATTCATATCCGAGCAAAGAACAATATTTATAAGCTCTTAATGATTCAGAATAAACAACACCATGATCCTGGTGTACATCGGATTTGGCCGGTGTAAATACCAAATCGGGTTGAATGGTTTTATTCAACTTTACCATTTCTTCTAATATTTCCTGCCGGAACGCTGGAAATGTTCTTACATCAAAATCGAAAAAAGTAAGATTTGATTCTTTAATGCCTAAGATACCTGTTGCATTTTTACATTCCTTTCTTAATGTGTCAGGGGGCAAACCAGTAGCTAACGATTTTTTACAATCTGAAAATGCGGCATAAAATATTTCAACTCCGAGTTCTGCATATTTAGCGATAGTGCCTCCGCAACCCAGTTCACCATCATCAGTGTGCGGGGCTAGAATTAATATGCGTTTTGGATTTATCATATTCATTTGCTTCTGACCAAAAATAAACTTTTACATCAATATTTCTACTCTGTTATTATAATAGTTGAATCTTTCAATAGAGGTAACTGCTGACTGAACTGTGAATTTAACAAAACCCTGAATTGATTCACATTTGAAATACCCTTATAAAATGATTTATAATTTGAATCGGGCACGTAAATTGAATTAAAATTTGAAAAATAAGTTTCTATATGGTCGTAGTTGTTGTAACCTTTAAATCCATGGTCACTCATTAAAATTATTATAGAAGGCTCCGGTGAATTGGATTTTATATCATCAATAAGTCGCAATAAAACTTTATTGCAATGCTGGAGGTAACTAATATAACGTGATTCTGTTGAATCGTATATTTTTCGCAGTAGTTCATATTTTAACTCCTTGCTATCCTTATCATAATAATAAGGATTGTGTGGCATCATAAGATGCGTATAAATAAATTTTGGCTTACTTGTTTTCTCAGTTGCTGCTTTTTTTGTTAGTCGTAGAAAATTTTCAATATTCTTCTTATCGTTATAAATTGAATTTTTTTCAGTCGAAGCTAATTTTAAATCCGTAATCAGATGATACCAAAGATCCCGTTGAAGTCTGAACAGAAATGTCTGAGCAATAATGGGTCTGGTTTTAACGGGCAAAATAGAAGGTTTTGCCAAAGTTGGCTGCCCCGGAAAATCAAAAATAGAGTAATTGTAAATCTCGTACCCAGCCTGTTTAAAAAAACGCATCGTCTTATTATTTTTTATAACATCGAAACAAATTCTTCGGTCATGAATATTCTGATTGATTTTATAAATGCCGGGGATATAATCCATATCTAGAATAGATGCTGAAGAAAAAATAGTGTAATTATAATTACTCCGTGAATCATCCACGATATGAAATTCTCTTTTCCGGAGTTCATTTTCAAAAGCAGAATTGTCAAACTTTAATAATTCATTCAGTTGTTTTTTCCCTGCATACTCATCTGCCAGAATGTAATAAACATCCGGGTTTTTACAATTACTACAATTAACAAACTCATCTTTTGTTATGACAGTTGATGTGGTGTTAAAAATTTTATTTATCAAAATAAAAATATCAGCGAACAACAAGACAAGCAATAAAAGATTTAAATAACGGGTGATCTGGAACAACGTTTTCTTTCTTTTCTTCAGAACCAGGCTGGCTACCAGAATAAAAACAACGAGGGCTATAAGAATAAAACTATATCGTGTGAAAAAAGCATCGCCAGAGCTTGTCTTTGCCCAGTCATGTGCCGGGCCAAAGAAAAAATTAAAACTCAGCATAAAGAAAACTAAAATTGCCGCCTTATTTATGTTCCGGAAAAACAAAAAAGACATTCCTACTAAAACAATTGCAGCCAGCAAATAAACACCGGCAAGAATTGTTGCATCTTTGGCAGGAATAAGATTATAAAACTCCGTATACCCATGAAATACAAAAAATACCGGCAGCAGCCAGACAAATACGGGATACGATTTCAGAAAATTTAAAACTTTTAATTTCATATTTTTTTCATCAGGTATAGTACTCTTTCAGTACCCTGTATGTTTTTCTTTTTTTCGATTGTAAAATACTGCTTAAATTTTTCTTCAAATACTTCAATCGTATAATGAGGATACATATCTTTTTTGTTTTGTAACAGTAATAGCACTTTTTCATCCTGCTTCGGTACAAATTCAATTAGAAGATATTTGCCCAGGCTGCTGAAAAATTCTGCACACTGAGTAAATGAAATGTTTTTCCCAATCGCTAAGTGATGAATTAAAGCGAGGGCAAAAGATAAATCAACTTTTGTCCGGCCGATAAAAGAATCTCTTTCTTTATTGTTAACCCCAATTGCCGCTGATGGATTTGCCAAATCAATAATCAATGGATGAATATTAAAAATTGCTTTCTGTTTGCACAAGAGGTAAAGATTGTTGATGCAATTTGCATCAGCTTCGGCAGAGATCGTATAAATATTTCTTTTGCTTAGTAAAATTGAGAACTGACCATCATTGGATCCAAGATCGGTCGCGGTTTTTATTTCGGGCAATTCAGTGAGCCAATTTTCAATTATAATTTTCTTTTGCTCCAAATAATCGCCACGCTGTTCAGCTTCTTCATAATATTGACTCCAGTTTGTCTTTAGCTTTGGAGTTTTCAATCTTTTTATCAATGACTCAAGACTGTTGACTAAGTTCAGCATTTTTATTTTCGAAAAAACAGTTTGTTTTGCTATTTTGGGCTGTCCTGGTTTGGTAAGTCCTGCATGCAGGTGAATATGTAAATAAGTAAATAAAGAAAGTCTACTCCGCCAGGGTAACAATGATTTCGATATTGCTAAAGGTATTCCTTCGGGATAAGCGTACAACAGATTTTGCAAATGTTGCTTACTATAATGCATCAAAAGCAAGGGGCTAAGAAAACATTCACAGAATTGCCTGTAAGCAATCCATGGTTTTATTTCATCGTATTTTTCAAAAGACAGCGTATCAATAAAAATTATTTTCCCATTGTGCCATTGAATATTGTACGGTGTAGCATCTTTCAATATCATCTTAAAACCTATACTTTCTTTCATTAGTTTTAAGGTAAGCAGTGCAGCATCCTTCAACATATCAAAACTCCATTCGTAAGGATAGCTGACAAAAGAAAGCTGTTCAGGTTTCAATACTGTATAACAATTCTTATCGTTGTTGTTATTCTCTTTTACGATATCATGTCGGATTAAAAAAGAATTATCAGCCAAATGTTTGTAACAGCCTGAAGAAATAAAAAAGTCAAAATCCTCTTTAAAGATTTTATTTACCTGACGGTAAACTGTTCCATCTTTTTCAAAAATGAAACCGGATGGATCACGATAAGATGCAGGATGTGGTTGTGGCAAAGACATCAGTTATCCTTATCCGTTTTTGATTTGCGGGTGAAGAATGATTTAATATACGTAAGAATATTTTTAAAAAAGAATACGAATCCAAGTGCCCCGGCTATTATTGCCTGAATCAAATAACTACTGCCCGGGTCAATATATAATAGATAACTCATCATAATATAAAATTGTTTTGAATCTGAAAGAATGACTGCATGTTGCTGAATAGTATTACAGAACGTACAAGTGAGTGACACAACGGAAGCCTGATAGTAGTAATGCCGTTGGTTACAAAATATTTTACATATAACTCAAATTAATTTTCGGTGTTAAAGTTAATAAAGTTTCATACATCAATTTGATGGTGTATTCAATATCATCTTTGTGCAACATTTCAACGGGGGTATGCATATACCGCAGCGGAATGCTGATGAGGACGGAGGGACAACCGTCATTGCTGTAGGCAAATGAATCGGTGTCAGTTCCTGTACTACGGCTAAGAGCTCGCCATTGAACCGGGATTTTATGTTTTGCCGCCACATCTTCCACTACTTTCAGCAATTTATTATGTACCGCTGGTGCATACGAAAGAGACGGGCCTTTGCCACACAATACATCGCCTTCAATCATTTTATTAATCATGGGTGTCGTGGTATCATGCGTTACATCCGTTACAATTGCAATAGCTGGTTTTAAACGACGGGCAATCATCTCTGCACCCCGCAATCCAATTTCTTCCTGCACGGCATTTACGATATATAATCCATAAGGAATCTTTTTATTGTTTTCTTTGAGCAGCCTGGCTACTTCGGCAATCATAAAACCTCCAATGCGATTATCAAATGCACGGCCGATATAATTATCATTGGCTAATTCATCAAAACCATCCTGGTAAGTTACCGTTGCCCCGATGTGAATGCCTAATGCTTCCACTTCTTTTTTATTTCTTGCACCACAATCCAGCCATAGGTTATCGGTACGTGGTTGCGTATCTTTTTGATCAGGTATTTGATTTCTGGTATGAATAGCAGGCCAGCCAAATACGGCTTTCACTGCACCTTTTTTTCCATGAATGATTACACGCTGTGCCGGTGCTACCTGATGATCCACGCCACCGTTACGTTTCAAATAAATCAATCCTTCTGCAGTTACGTAATTTACATACCAGCTTATTTCATCGGCATGGGCTTCTATTACCACTTTAAAAGGATGATCAGCATTAATAACACCAACCGCAGTGCCATAGGCATCCATAAAATGTGAATCAATATAGGGCTTCAAATATTCAAGCCATAGTTTTTGTCCACTGGTTTCAAAACCCACTGGACTAGCATTGCTGATATAATTTTTTAAAAAAGCAAAAGATTTTTCGGTAATGATTGAATTCTTTTTCTTAGTTGTTGTTTTTTTCTTTACTGCTTTTGCCATACTATTATCTTTTTATTTTGACTCAAATAAATTGGCGGTTCTCCCCTATTTGGTTTATCCCGTATGCTGAAGTAAATCCAGCTTAATTTTATTATATATCCTAAATGCTTGCCGCGAAGATAAGCAGCAAAGCCTTAACGGGTATCAGTCCATCGTGTAAAATTGAAAACTCAATTTCATTTCTGGAAAAACGGAAAAAATGAAATAACAGAAACAAAAATAGAACAGGAATAATAACAGCAATATACTGTAGGGTAAAATGCAAATTGAAATAACGGCAAACCAGCAAACCAGTAATACTATTAATAAATATCATAAGTCCTTTGCCATAAAACAATATTTTTTGGGGGCCAAATGCAACAGCTGGTGTCACGACTTTATCTTTTTTATCTTCTTCATAATCCCTCACATTAAATAACATTGCCAGTGCCATAATAAAAAAAAAGCGATTTGCAAATAATGATAAAACCTGAGATAGATTCATGTTTGATTTTTCCGAATAAAAGACAGGAAGAACAACGGTAGCGAAACTCCAAACAAAACTGAGTAACGGCAATTTCAACCAACCGAAATGCCGCAAGGCTTTACCCCCTGAAAGAAAAGGAAAAGAATAAGCGATAGATAAAACCGGAATGAGCAATGACCAGAAAATATTGCTTTTGCTAAAAAGAAGATTGAAATGCGAAATGATCAGGTAAGTAATAAGGAAACTGACAGAAATCAATAAAGAAAGAATTAAGACTCTGTTTTCGACATACCATTGTAGTCTTTTATCTGTATTTATTTTACGGCTTTTTAGATAATAATGAAATGTGTAGATATTGAGTACGCAGCAAAATATCAATAATGCATACCAATCATAGCCCGGAATTAAATGCAGCAGAAACCCAGTTTCATAAATTAAAGAAGCTGCACATAAAGCAATAAAAAAATTACAATAAAAGAAAATGAAAAATAATTTTAGAAAAATGTTTTTCAAACCTTCAGAGTTTCTTCAGCGTTATTCTTCCGGATTCTACATAGTTGCTGCGATGCGCAGCTTTATCTCGTATTATTAATCCAAAGGAAACTTCACGGTCAACCGATTCAAGCGACAAAAAGGCTGCTGAATTATCGCTCAACAGTTCTCCGTAGCTGAATCTTAATTCGATTTCTCCCAGTCTGCCAATTGGGATCGCATCAGGATTTAGTTTTAGCCTCACTGTATCTATAGGGAGGAGAGCAACAGCCCCGTTATAACGTTTAAATACATACAACACCGAATCCTGAATGTCGCCTTCCTGATCTGTAAATGAACAAATAAATGAAATGATATTTGTTTTGACCACTTGGGATGGTGAAATAGATTTAAACTTAATTTGCGGCTCAGTTGTATATTTTTCTTTTTTGCAAGCGGCAAATAGAAATACATAGAAAGTGAGAAGAGATAGTAAGAATTTTAGCTTCATAAAAAAGGATTATAACCAAATTTACAGGTTTTACTAATATAAATGACCGATGCCAGGTGAATGGAAATATAAAATTTTGAATGTAACCGACCAGGACTTTGAAAAGCTTGCACTGGAGCTTTTCCATTTTCAGTATAAAGAAAACCCGGTTTACCGTGCCTATGTGAATGTTTTAGGGCTAATCACAGGTAATATAAAATCAATTGAACAAATTCCATTTCTCCCAATCAGCTTTTTTAAAACTCAGGAAATAAAATCTACAGATTTTATTGCTGAAATGCTATTTGAAAGCAGCGGCACTACCGGCAGCATCAACAGTAAACATTTTATAAAAAATAAAGAATGGTACACTGAGGTTTTCGCTACTATTTTTGAACAGTTTTATGGCCCCATCCAGGATTGGTGTATAATTGGTTTACTTCCATCCTATTTAGAAAGAAATAATTCTTCGCTGGTGTTTATGGTTAATGCCCTGATTGAAAAAAGTAATCATCCAAAAAGCGGATTTTATTTAAATGAGTATGAACAAATTTTTAAAACTCTTAATACGGTAGAGATTCAACATCAAAAAACTCTGCTCATAGGTGTAACATTTGCCTTACTCGATTTTGCAGAAAAATTTCAAATGAAACTGAACAGCACTGTAATAATGGAAACTGGGGGTATGAAAGGAAGAAGGCAGGAAATGATTCGTGATGATGTTCATTCTATTCTTAAAAAAGCTTTTGGTGTTTCTGTTATTCATTCCGAATATGGAATGACAGAACTTTTATCGCAGGCATATTCTTATGGAAATGGAATTTACAAATCACCACCCTGGATGAAAGTATTGTTAAGAGATGATGAAGACCCATTTGCTATAAAAAAATCGGGTAATGGCGTGATAAATATTATTGATCTTGCAAATATTTATTCTTGTTGTTTTATTGCTACAGATGATATTGGAAAGTTATATGCTGATGGAAGTTTTGAAGTACTGGGAAGATTGGATGGAACTGATTTGAGAGGTTGTAGTCTGTTGACGATATAAAAAAGAGCACCAAATCTCTTATACAATTTTATTTTTTTTTTACATCTTTCTATTCTTAGAAAAATTTATTTTCGCCAATATGACGAAAGGATACTATTAAGTGTAAAATTAATTTTAAGGCATTGTATTTGACACAACTTAATGACTGCATGGTATTAAAATAGTATCAAAACAAAATGCAGCACTATTCAATCAAAATTTGAGTTATGAAAAAAATTATTGCTTTGTTTATCCTTGCGGCGGTTACACTGGTTTCCGTTTTCTCCTGTAAACCTGCAGAAGTAAAAAAAGAAGTTATCGTAGTACCTGCAGCACCTGTTATTATTGTAAAAGATCCGCCTGTAAAATCAACAACGATTACACTGGATAAAAATGGTGTAAAAGTAGAAGCAAAGAAAATTGATGTTATAATAAAGCCGGACACAAAAAAGAACTAAATTTTTTATTCGTATTTTATAGTTAGTAAAGGTGGTAATCGTATTTTATTTTTTTATAAAATACAATTCTACAGTCATTGATTTGCTTAACAAAAAATGGTAAGGTAATTTTATTGAACAAAATTAAAATCCCTCTTTTTTTAAAAAGAGGGATTTAGTTATAAAGAAATATTTTTTTTAATTAATAACTCGGCTTTAATTCCACCCGACGGTTTTTCTGGCGGCCAGCTGCGGTTTTATTATCTGCTACAGGTGTGCTTTCGCCATAGCCAGTTGAAGTTAATCGGGTTTCATCAACTCCTTTTTTCACCAGGTATGCTTTTACAGATGCTGCACGTCTATCACTCAGACCTATATTATAGATATCAGTTCCCACATTATCTGTATGTCCGTCAATTGCTAATTTCAATTGAGGATTTTCGTCTAATAACTGGACGATATCATTTAATGGTTTGAAAGATTTACTCAGTAGTACTGCTTTGCCTGTTTCAAAGAAAATATTTTTAGCTGCATACGAAGTTCTTGTAATTATTTCCTTAGAGATTTCAGGACATCCCTGATTTTCTTTAATGCCTGCAATAGTTGGACATCTGTCTTCTTCATCATTGATACCATCCCCGTCTCCATCAGGTACCGGGCAACCCTGATAACGGGCTACACCTGCCAATGTTGGACATTTATCGTCTTCATCATTCATTCCATCACCATCCGTATCCGGAATTGGGCAACCCTGATAGCGGGCAACACCCGGAACTGTTATGCATTTATCATTGTCATCATTTATACCATCCTTATCAGTATCAGGAACAGGGCATCCGTCATATTTTGCCACACCTTTTTCTGTTGGACATTTATCTTTATCATCCGTTATACCATCACCATCTGTATCTGCTGGCGGCAGAGGTGCTACAACTGCTGGAGGCGGTGGTGGTGGAATCACTACTGGCTCTTTTTTCTTACCGATTACTCCAGCTACACCGATGCTGTTATAAAAATGCTTTGCAGTAGTTTCAGTAGTAACCGGCAGGCGGTACTGAGCGTTGATATTGATATAGGCTTCATCGAATAAATTAAAACGCAAACCAACACCTATCGGTATAATTGCTCCCAAATAATTTTTATATTTACTCGCACCTACACCCAGATTTATATAAGGAATAAAAGAATAATTTTCTGATACCATCTTCAACTGAAGTGATGCATCTGCTTCAAGTAAAAGATTATCGTTTGTAAAATTTTTGTTTGGCATTGGATAGCGGAGGAAAGAACCCGAGATTGTACCTGCAAAATCAACATGCTTTTTTAACCCCTTATAAAAGCTAACAGCTAACCCGGCTTTCATATCTTTAAATTTTGCCCACTGCTTGTCGCGTAGTACTCCAGCTAAATTAGAAGCTTTGATACGTGTCGGAGTAAGGAAATCATTCATTACAAAACTGATTCCGATTGCGGGTCTTCTGATATTGTCATCTTGTGCCGAAACAGTAGTTGTAATTAATAGCGCAACAAGGACAAATGCTAAGATTTTCTTCATAAAGCGATAGTTTGGTTTAGTCAAGAAACAAAAATAACGGGTAAGTTCTACATCCGAAAATAAATTATTCATTTCATATCCACACTATTTATGTGGTTTCTTTTTACCCAATACCTCCACTTTCACCTTTGCAAGCCCCGAATTGACAAAATTTAAGGCTATTGCACCTGCCTTTGACAGATCGACGATACGTTTCATCTTATGATGAAGCCGGTCATTTATTTTCACAATCACTGATTTTTTATTTCGCAAGTTTGTAACTCGTATCCAGGTACCCAATGGCAGCACGTTACAGGCAGCAGTCATTTTTTTTTGATCAAAAATTTCTCCATTAGCAGTTTTACGTCCTTGAAATTTATTGGCATAAAAGCTGGCAATGCCGTATAAAATTTTTGGGTTATCCTTTTCGGGGGTACTGTCTTGAGCTAATACTGGTTTCGGGATCAGTAATAATGCAAAAAAACAAATGATAACAGCTCGCAATATTCTTTCTACCCGCATTTGAAAAACTGTTTGAACAAACTGTCTGAGAATAGTACTTCCTATCCAAAAATCATTCAAACCTTTTTTGCTAACGGCAATAGTAGATGGCTTAAAATGGTTAATTTTTTTCATAGCATTTACTTGCGGCTATAATATTTTTCCCTTAACAAAGCATCTTCGCCATAAATATCATCATAAAATATTATTGTGCCATTTTTCCCTTCACAGCTAAAATAACGGAAGAATACCGGAAATTTATTTTTGAGAGAAATTGTATGTTTCTCTTTTATTTTTAACCAATGAGTTAATGAATCGCTGTTAATAAGCATCGAATTATTGTTTTTGGATTTTGAACTGTCATTTGCCATTAAAAAATAAGCCAGTTTATCCCATTGCTGAACCCGTACGCATCCATGACTCAATGCTCTGGAATCACGACTGAATAAATAGCGTTCATTGGTATCGTGGAGATAGACCTGATATTTGTTACTGAAGTTGAATTTTAAAACTCCCAGTGCATTTGCATCTCCACTACCCTGCACTACATTATAAGGTATGCCTTTGCTGTATTTACTCCAATCTACAGTAGCTGGATCTACAACTTCTCCTTTTCGGTTGACCAATGAATATCCTTTGCGTTCAAGGTATCCGGTATTTCTTTTTAATGCAGGCAAAATATCTTTTACAATAATGCTGTTAGGTATCGTCCATTTAGGATAGGTTATCATTTCATATAAGGCACTCGTAAGGACAGGAGTTCTTGTATTTGGCTTGCCCACCACAATTTTTGAACTTATTTTTATTGAATCATTTTCTATTAACTGCAGTTGAAAAGAAGGCAAGTTTACCCAAATATATTTTTCCGGCATTTTTTCCGGAAGCATTTTATATCGATCGAGTGTAATGGCGATCCGGTAAAATTTTTCTTCATCGCTGGCATTTAATCTCCTGATTGTCTCCTGACCTAATTTTCCATCAGCCGTCAATTTTTGATGTTTCTGAAATTTTTTTATCGCATCTGCAAATTGAGTTGAATCTGCAATGGGTGAATTAAAAGAAATCAAACTGTCTTCAAATAAACGTTGCTGTACTATTTTTTTATGCCCGGTTGTATTTTTATACGGCACCGGGACATGGGTATAATTTTTAAAAGTTGCGCTGTCAAGAAATCGCTTAATACCACTTTTTAAATCAGAATATTTCTTATGTCTTGGTTCCAATGAAGAAAAAACACTGAAAAGCGATTGTGATTCAAAAGCTGAATTAATTTTCTGAAAAACAAACTCCTTACTCAAAACAGAGTCTGTTCTTTTCATTACACTGTCATTCTGTAATCTTCCCAATTTAATATCATGCACAATTTGTACAAATGCATCTGTCATTAAAATATCTGCATTTGCCCAAAGCCTTGCATCACGCCTATCTGCTTTTGCCAAACTATCATTAAAAAATAAAGTCCGAAGTGTATCCAGGTTTTTTAAATGATAGTTTTCCGGAAACAACCCCCAGCGTTTTGCCTGAAATATAAAATGAAACAAGGAATCACCAAGTGCTTTCCAATTTTCCCTGCTGCTCCAGAGAGGTTCATTCTTCTTTTGTGTATAGACATATTCAACAAAAGCAGATTGATTCAATACCGTGGTGTCAGTTAGTATGAATTGGTAATTAATTAAATTCGTAACGGAGGCAGCAATAATCGCTGATACTTTTTTATCCATCTGCTCCGGACTGTTCACGATTTCCGACTTTGAAGAATCTGCATTTTTGCAGGAAGAAATAAAAACAGCACTAACAAACAAAAACAAAGCGATGCCGGTGCAAAAGGGTTTGGTGGTGTGCAGGTTCATATAAAAATTTTGCCGTAATTTACTTTTCATAGGTTATTTATAATGCGTAACAAAATAAGCAAAGGAATCTGTTTACGGGCTGTATATATGTTGATTTTATACACATCTCATAATAATGTAACATCTGCACAATCTATTGCAAGTTTTCAACCAACCGGAAGCTTTAATGAACAGGAATTTTATTTAGAAAATTTTGCTCCTGATGTTACCGTATCCCTCAATGCCCCAGATTATTTTAATATAAAAGGGAAAACGTATCTCATTGTATTTGCAATTCCAAATGGTAATAGCATTGAATGGACAAAAGGGAAAAAAATTAAAGTAGGTGATGACTGGCATTTTAATATTCAA
Organism: Bacteroidota bacterium; assembly: GCA_031423175.1. Lineage (GTDB taxonomy): Bacteria > Bacteroidota > Bacteroidia > Chitinophagales > Chitinophagaceae > VBAR01. Next base: position 5,128 of record JANPEU010000327.1, on the reverse strand, counting down.
CATATAGCTGCACAAACAAGATTTATCCGTTCAATTGATAAAAAGAACAATTATATTATCGCTTATGTAATACCTAAACAAAAAAGCTGGCCTGCATGGAAACGCACAACATCTGAGTCAAAAACAATCATAAAAAATATAGTTAGCAATATTGCATTTATGTTTGATTCATATAACCCGCAAATTGTTTTGAATGGACATAGTGGAGGCGGTAGTTTTATTTTCGGATACTTAGATGCTGTTGAAAAAATACCTGGTAATATTAAACGCATTGCATTTCTCGATAGTGATTATGGTTATGAAGATAGTTTACATGCCAACAAGCTAACCAGTTGGCTGAAAGAAGATAAAAAGAATAAATTACTTGTATTGGCATATAATGACAGCCTTGTTATTTACAATGGTAAACCCCTGGTAAGCCCAACAGGTGGCACCTGGTACCGCAGCCGTTTGATGCAACGAAAACTTGCTGAAACATTTTCTTTTAAAACTTATTCCGATACATCACTTATTGTTTATAAAGCCTTGAATGGAAGAGTTCAAATCATACTTAAAGAAAATCCGAACGGATTAATTTATCATACAACACAAGTAGAAAAGAATGGATTTATATTATCTCTGTTTTCCGGAACAACGTATGATAACAGACAACTATTTACCTATTTTGGAGAAAGAGCCTATCGTAAATTTATAAGTGAGTAATAAAACTAAATTGGAATACCGAATCGCCATACAATTTAGTCCAAAGTGAAAGTCGTTTCTGCTCTCGGTATTATACTGGATTTTTGGGATTAAAGATTAAATCAAATAGGTATAACTACTTCAATTACTGCTTCAGTATTAATTGCGCCATAGACATGCGGAAAAGTATCTTGAATAGATGGTGACCATTCAAAAACAAATTTGCTGGTGAGTTTATCTGTATCAATTACGAGTTTTACCAAATCTTTTTTCCCAGAAAAATATCTTTCCAATACACCGGCAATCTGATTCTCGTGTGAGCAATGGATAAACCCTTCATCAGCTAATGAAGGTGATTCATAAAAGCCATCTGCTTTTGCTTTATCCCATTCCAGTTTTGTAGTTAAATGATAAATAATTGGCATTATAATATTCGTTTAATTTTTTGTTCCAGCATCATAAAATCGGCAAGAACCAGGGCTGTAACTGCTTCAACAATTACTGGTGCTCTGAGTGCTACGCATAAATCATGTCTGCCTTTGATTGAAAAATTTTCAATTTCTTCTGTGTCCCAGTTCAAACTGCTTTGTTCTTTTGGGGTGGATGATGTTGGTTTGATAGCCAAACGAAAAACAAATTCATTTCCGTTGCTGATACCACCTACTACCCCGCCTGCATGATTGCTTTTTGTTTTGCCTTCCATATTTTCAATTGTGTCATTATGTTCACTCCCGAACATTTTTGCAGCAGCAAATCCAGTTCCGAATTCAATTCCTCGGACAGCAGGAATAGCAAATACAATATGAGCTAAAGATGATTCAATGGAATCGAAGTAAGGTTCACCTAATCCAACCGGCAACCCATTCACTTTACATTCCACAACACCACCAACAGAATCTTTTGCATCAATTGCTTTTTGTAATCCTTTTTCTAAATCTTTTTCGCCTCCAATTTCTGTTACAGCTGCTTCAATGGTAATACCTGCTCCATAAACCTCACCCCTAACCCCTCTCCGAAGGAGAGGGGGATACGAACCCGATTGCTGTGAAAGAGTTGTTGATTGTGAAAGTTTTTCAGAAATTGTTTTTACAACATTGTTTAAATCATTTATGACCTCATCGTTTGTAAATCTTAATAAATAATACTTGTGCTCCTCTAACCACTCTGTCCTTGCATCATCATATTTTTTCTGCTCTGAATCGTTATGATAGCCACCATCAATTTCAATAATTAATCTTTTTTCAAGGCAAACGAAATCGGGGATGAACCCTGCCAACGGATGCTGTCTCCTGAATTTATATCCATCAATATTCCTATTCCGTACTGCCTGCCATAATTTTTCTTCAGCTTCTGTTTGATTATGCCTGTTCTGTCTCGCAAATGTTTTTAAATTTTTCCAGTCAACCGGCGTATTAGTTATGTAACCAAATTGTGAGGGTTCTTCTTCTCCCCTCTCCTTTGGAGAGGGGCCGGGGGTGAGGTTTAATATTTTCTTTGCAATCGCCCCGGCTGCAACAATCCCTGCAGTCAACCGTGCACTGAAATGTCCGCCACCGCGGTAATCTTCGTTACCACCAAATTTCTGATGTGCTACCCAATCTGCATGACCCGGTCTTGGAATACTTCTTTGCTTATTATAATCTTCGCTGCGGGTATTTTTATTTTCAAATAAAATGGTGATTGGGAAGCCCGTTGTCTTTCCATTGAATAAGCCACTTTTGAAAATCGGATAATCATCTTCCTGTCTTGGTGTGGTTCCTTTTTGTTTGCCGCCTTTTCGTCTTTCCAAATCTGCTGCTAAATCTTCCGGCGATAATGATAAACCCGCTGGACAACCGTCAATAGTTATTCCCACGCATTCGCCATGCGATTCGCCAAAAATAGAAACCCGGAATATTCTGCCAAATGAATTCATAATTCTGTTTTATAAAAATAATCAATCTATTGCTTTTCCCGGCTCACGATTTTCTGTTCCTTTAATTCCTTTTAAACTATCTCCTAGTTTTATTCTCATTTCATCGGCCATTGCATTCATCTTGCTTACAATGTCAGGATGCCGGGAAGCAAGATTTATTTTTTCTCCATTGTCATTACTTAAATCATAAAGTTCCATTGCTTCCAGCTTCACTGCTTTTGTTGGAACCCGTTTACCATCATTACCGGGTACTATCCCTTCCATTGAATTGTATGCATGCGGGAAATACAATTTCCAGTTTTTCCATCGCATGGACTGCAATTCGTTTGTATTGTAATAAATGAATAATGGTCTTTCAGGGGTATCGAAATGATTGGGCATGTTAAGATATGACCAGATATTTATGCCATCAATCTTTTTTTCAGGTAGGTCAGCATTTATTAAAGAAGCAATTGTTGGAAGTATATCAATTGTCATTAACGGTGTATTCACTTTTACATTCATCTTTAAATGATTTTTCCAGTATATCAAACAGGGAGTTCTTACTCCACCTTCCCAGGCTGATCCTTTACTTTCACGTAAACCATTTGTAACGCCCCCATGATTTCCATACGGCAACCACGGTCCATTGTCTGAAGCAACAATCAGCAACGTATTTTCTTCCAGCTTATCCTGTTTCAGTATTTTTATAATTTCGCCAATGGACCAATCGAGTTCCATTATAACATCTGCATATAATCCTTTACCTGACTTGCCAACAAATTTTTGAGAAGCAGAAATAGGTACATGCGGCATTGGATGAGCCAGGTAAAGAAAAAACGGGGCTGATTTTTTTCTTTCAATAAAATCCAATGCTTTTTCAGTAAACCGTTGTGTAAACCATGACTGTTCAATCACTGTATCAACTACTGTTTCATTCTGTATTATGGGCAAAGAAGGAAAACTTCTTGTTGTATTTTTATACCACATATCATTGCTGTAAGGAATACCATAATACTCATCAAAACCCTGCTTCGTTGGTAAAAATTCTTTACGGCTACCGATATGCCATTTGCCATAAGCAGCCGTTGCATATCCTTTTTCTTTCAGCATATCTGCAATGGTCAGCTCATCCGGGTTCAACCCGATTTTTGAATCAGGAAATAATGCGCCGTGTATTCCTAACCTGTTAGAATAACAACCTGTAAGCAAAGAGGTACGTGATGCAGAGCAAACCGGTTGCGAAACATAAAAATCAGTTAGTGTTAATCCGTTAGTAGCAAGCCACTGAAAATTAGGTGTGTAATCTATCTTGTTATTGTAAGGACTTACATCTCCATAACCCATATCATCTATATAAACAATGATAATATTGGGAGGCCGGTGTATCTTTTGTGAGTTGGATTGAAAGCAAATCAAAAGACAAACCAGCAGCAAAATCATTTTTACTTTTTTCATCTGGCTTATTTTACGGGTAATATAAATCCATTTTTTATGTCGGCGCCTAATTGTTTTAAATGCTCATAAAAATCAGGATACGATTTATTCACAGCCTGTGCTTCTTCAATTACTGTTTCGCTGTTTGCTTTCAATGCTGCAACTGTGCAGGCCATTGCAATACGATGATCATGATGTGAATTAATGTCGGCACCTTTTACAATTCCGCCACCATGTATAATCATTATATCGTCTTTCAAATCTATTGTTACACCCATCTTATCAAATTCATCCTGCAATGTTATTGCCCGGTTACTTTCTTTATGAATAAGCCTTGAAACTCCTTTAATAGTTGTTTTGCCTTTACAATAAGCAGCTAATGCAACTAACGGTGGAAATAAATCGGGGCAATCCGTAGCATCAAAATAAAAAGCTGTCATTGGTGCAGGATGCAGTTTGATTCCTTTTGCTTCTATGGCTATACCAGCATTGGCACTCATCAATGCATCTATGATTGCTTTATCAGCCTGAGGGCTCATTAAATCTAAACCTCTAACAGTTATTGGGCCAGCGATAGCACCAGCGACTAGCAGAAATGCTCCGCCGCTCCAGTCGCCTTCGACAGTATAGTTGACTGGTTGATTAGTTGATTGGTCAGATTCGCCATGAAAAACAAACTCCTCATAGTTTTTATTTTCCGGAACCTGCATGCCAAATTGTTTCATCACATCTAATGTCAAATCAATGTATGGTTTGCTTTTAAGATTCTTTACTTTAATAGAATACGTTTTTAAATAATCGGGGTCTTCGGAAGCCCCTCCTTTGGAGGGGTTTGGGGAGGCTGCATAAGCCATTAATAATCCTGTAAGAAATTGCGAACTCAGCGAACCATCTACTTCAATATTTTTTGGTTGTAGCGGGCCTTGTATAACCATTGGCAGTTTCCCATCATTGCTTTTAATTCTCACTCCAAGTTGCGGAAGTATTTCATCAAAGAAATCCATCGGTCTTGTTACAAGACTACCTTCTCCATTTATAGTTATTTCTTTTTCACTTAACGCAACAAGTGGTGTAAACATTCTTATACTCAATCCGCTTTCACCACAGTTGATCGAA
>JANPEU010000326.1:0-2995 GCA_031423175.1 Bacteroidota bacterium | reverse complement strand
AATATTTAATAAAGCTGGAACTCAAACTATTTTCGAAGGTGCTGCTGGAAGGTTACAATTAGTAAATTACCAGGTAAATAGTGGCAGTACTCTTGAAATGTTATCAAATTTTTATCTTTGGGATTTTTATGGAACTGCTATAAAGGGCGGAAACTTAGTAGTACTCAGTGGAGGCATTCTTGATGCTGCTACTTTTCAAATACCAAGTTCAACGGGTACAACTGTAGCAACTTTCAATTCATTCACTCTTAGTTCAGGTGCTGGCATTATAACTTCAAATCCATTTGGTGTTCATCAAATAGGTTTTGTTGGCCCAACAATTTCTGCAGCAATAGGTACAAGAGTTTTTAGCAGTGGCGCAAACTATACTTATGATGGTATAGCAACTCAGGTAAGCGGAACATTTATTACCACACCAGTTGCAAACCAGGTAAACAACCTCACTATAAGTAATACTGCAGGTAAATTTACAACTGGAGTCTCATTGCAACAGGCAATAGCTGTAGCTGGTGTTTGTACATTTAATGTGGGAGCATTGACAACTACAAGTGTTCTTCTTCTTACTATAAATGATGGTGCAACTGCAGTTGGTGCTAATAACAATGCACTACCATCTTTTGCAAATGGTCCTGTTAAAAAAATTGGAAATGTTGCATTTACTTTTCCTGTAGGTAAAGTAACTGTATCTTATGCAGCTTACAGATATTGTATCATATCTGCACCGGCACTTGTTACAGATGCTTTCACTGCAGAGTTTATGAGAGCACCTGCAACATTGCTTGGACCAATTACAGACCCTTTAATCTACGCAGTGAGCTATTGCGAATACTGGAGAATAGATAGAACAACTGGTACATCGAATGTAGATATTACTTTAACCTGGAGTAGCTTATATAGCAGTTGTAATGCGATTACATATGTAAATGACTTTACACAAATCGCTATTGCACATTTTAATGGCACTTCATGGAATTCGCATGGAGGTGCATATAATCTTGGCAGTACAAATTCGGATGGTACGGTTACCTGGGCAGGTGTTTCAGTATTCAGTCCATTTAGTTTAACAACACTTAGTCCGTTTACTAACCCACTCCCAATAAAACTAACTTCCATCAATGCATACAAAATACAAGGCGGTAATAAAGTGGAGTGGAGCAATCTTACTGAGCAAGGTGTAAATATTTATGAATTGGAAAAATCGGCTGATGGAAGAACCTTTGATGTAGTAAATGCACAACAAGCTAAAAAGAATAATGGTAGCAAAGCAGATTATAACTGGATTGATGTAAATCCTTTTTCTTCGATTACCTACTATCGCATCCGTGCAATTGAAAGAACGGGAAATGTATTGTACAGCCCGGTTGTAAAAGTGCAGACAGGTGGAAATATAAAAGATGGATTTATCGTTTATCCCAACCCGGTTATAGCAAAACAATTTACGGTTCAGCTAAGCAGCCCGGCAGGTATTTATAAAATAAGACTGATAAATAATTTTGGACAGGAAATAATGACCACACAATGGCAGCACCAGGGTGGTTCGGCTTCTAAAACAATCGAGTTAAATCCTTCGGTTAGTGCAGGTATTTATCATTTACAAATAACAGGTGGCAATCAAATAATGCAAACAAAAATTTTGATACAATAACAGGGCTATGTATTTTTTATAAAAGAGGAGCTGAGAGGCTCCTCTTTTTCTTTTGCCTTATTTGTCAATGGAATACCTGGGCGATTAAAAAATATTTTTAAAAAATAATAAGTGAATTCTCCTTGCATAACTGTTTCTTAAAAGTTATCTTTGCAGTATAATCCTAGACATGAAAGACCCCTAGGGGTCTTTTTTATTTTAACTGAACAAAGCCTTTTAAGTACCACTATTAAAACTTGAACATGAAAAAGAATTTTTTTATTAATGCAGCAGTAATTGTATTAATCCTTTCTGTAAGCTTTCTCGCCTGTAAGAAAAATGGCACACCGGAGCGTAATGCAAGACTACAGGTTTACCTGACCGATGATCCGGGAGATTACGAAAAAGTATTTATTGATATTAAAAATGTTGAATATAATATTACCGGAGATGCGGTAACAGGATGGCAAAATTTGCCCGGTGTATATCCCGGTGTCTATGATTTACTCACTTTGGTAAATGATAATGATACCTTACTTGCCGATGCAGAAATTCTTTCTGGCAGGCTTGAACAGATTCGTCTTGTTTTAGGCCCGGATAATTTTGTAAAACTAAAAGGTGATCCGCAACTGATAAGATTGGATGCTCCCAGTGCCCAGCAATCGGGTCTTAAATTAAATATTCACCAGGATGTAGTTGGTGGCGTTCTTTATAAAATGACACTTGACTTTGATGTGGCAAAATCTATTGTGAAAACAGGGAATAAAAAATATATGCTAAAACCGGTAATCAGAACAATGCTGGGTGCTGTAGGCGGAAGTATTAAAGGGGTAGTAAGACCCAATAATTTTCTAACAACTGTATATGCTATAAATGGAGTTGACAGCTTTGGCACTTATACAGCATCAAATGGCGGCTATCTGATTAAAGGCCTGGCACCTGGCACGTATTCAGTTTATTTTCTTCCTTCGAATGCTTCATATGATGATACAACAAGAGTGAATATACCTGTCGTACTTAATACGGTTAAAACTGTTGATACTATGTTTTTGCATCAATAATCAGCCTTTTAGTAAAAACATCAACTCAGAGTCTTGTCATGCCGAGGCTCCGAAAAAACAGAAAAACATCAATCCCTCAGACTCTTGTCTTGCCGAGGCTTTGCGAGGCATCTCAAACAAATTGAGTAAAGAAAAACTTTATTCATAAAGCGACTCAAATATTCATTATCTCAAGAGATTCCTCGCAGAGTCTCGGAATGACAAACATTATCAAAATAAATAAAATCAATTACTCAGAATCAAGGAAAGACAACCATATAACAGAAAACACATTACGGGATTCAAATTAAAATCGTTTATTGTTCTCTTT
>JANPEU010000325.1:0-12945 GCA_031423175.1 Bacteroidota bacterium | reverse complement strand
TCCGATATGTAAAATGTTTGAATGCAGGTAAAACTCAAATGCAGCATCATACGTGGTTCGGCATACTACCTTTTCACCCGGATAATTTTTATTCATATAAAAAGCGGCTTCACTGCTACCCTGGTATTTTAAAAGGTCAGGATAAAAAACAAGGTTGATATACAGGTTAACAACAAGTATTGCTGCACCGGTTTGGAACAATATTTTTTTCAAGCCCTCCATTTTGATAATTGCAGGCAATACTCCTAAAAGCGAAGCTGCTAATACCAGTAACAAAGCAATTAAGAAAATGCCGGCATCAGGTTTGAATGCTACGTGTAATACGATTGGGCCAACTAATAATAGTGTTATGATACTGTACAAAATAATTTTTATAACCCGTGCCTGCGGATGTATTGGCTTTATCCAAGTATAACGGGCTGTAAGTATTGCCAGTAGCGGAAAAATAATATTGGTATAATAGGGTAATTGAAATTTTGATAAAGAAAAAAGGATAAGTGCCGATAAACTACCAAATAATGTAAACCATTCCTGATTTGTAATATTGATTTGTTTTTTTATTCCACTTAGTTTATTAACAAGAGACAAGTACATTATCAGTGCCCATGGAAGAAAAGCCCAAAGTAAAGTATGAAAAAAGAAAAAATAATCTCCTTTTCCTTTGATAGGGCCGCTGTTAAAGAAACGTCCAAATTGACTGTCCCAAAGAAAAAAACGTATACCGGATACACCCGGTTTCTCAAAAATTATTTTTTCCGGGTGACTGTCAAACTGCCGCCAAAGACAAAACAACTCCGGGATGATAAAAATAATAAGGAGTACCAGTGAGAGCAACCACCGGATATGAAACAATTCTTTCCATTTTTTTTTTAGAATCAAATCTCCTGCAACAGCACCAGCTATTGGGATAAGAGTAAACAACCCCTTGGTCATAACAGCACATGCGGAAAGAAAAACAGCAACAATAAGATGTCCGTTTTTTTTACTTTCAATGCAGGCGGCAAAATGATAAATGGCTGCAATAATTAGCCCCGTGAGATATGCCTCAGCCCTGATATCATTATTTGATAAGATAATATGCTGCGCAGTGAGCAGAAAGACAACAGCCCACAATGCAATATGTTTATCGTAATATTTTTTTGCGAAGCGGTAAGTATAAAAAGCTCCGAGCATTACAAAAAGAATCCCCGGCAATTTGTAACTCCAGTCATGAATACCAAAAATTTTAAAAGAAGCAGCTGTAACCCAAAATTGAAAATGTGGTTTATCCAGCCAGTCCTTTCCTTCATGTATTAAATCAATGTAATTGCCACTCTGCACAAGATGCTTGCTGATAGTGGCGTAAATAGAAGCATCAGGATCCATAAGTGGAATAAACAACCCGCTGAAATTTACCAGCACAGCTAGCCCGGTTAAAAAATATAACCACTTATTGAATGGATCGTTTTGCGAAGAAGGCATAATCAAAAATAAAATGTACTGCTATGAAATAATCAGAAAGTTTTGCTGAAATTATTTTAATTGTTTCAACCAGTCTGTAATACCCAAATAAACCTGGTAAGCCACTTTATACCGGAACTTTGGATTCAAAATCATTTTTTCGTCTTCTTCATTACTGAGGAATGCAACCTCAACCAAACAACTGGGATAATCAGTTGGTTGCACAGGTTGAAAATTAAAGGCGCCGATATTTCCAAACTCAGGCAGATTTTTTATTTCCAATAATCTTTTTAAAATACTTTGAGTAAAGGAGCGGTATGCCACATGTTTATAATAAGTGGATACACCCCTCACTGTATTTCTGCTGGAAGAATTAAGATGAAAAGAAATAAATACATCGGGATTGTTTTGTTGCGCCCAGCGTACCCGGTCTTTATTATCGATGGTGGTATCCGATTCCCTAACCATTACTACATTCGCTTTCTTCTTTTTTAAAATTTTCTGTAGCTCTTTTGCAAACAGCAGCGTATAATCTTTTTCTGCTATCCCGGATTTTGTTCCCGATGCACCAGTATTGGTTCCTCCATGTCCGGCATCTATGGCGATGATCATTTTTCTGATATCGGTATTGAAGGGGACTCTCCTGATTTTTAATAGTAATGATTTTCCATAATAACCGATGCTATAACCGTAATGCTGTTGTTTTATCAATTCAATTGTTATCTGCAACACATCATTTTCTGTCTGTTCATACCAAACATTTTTTACAGCTTTGGCAGATTGCAGTTGTGTTATCCAGTTGGTATTGCATTGAACATTGTAAAGTTCAATTTTTATCGTTGAGGGATTTATTTCCATCCAGCTTTTATATGGAACTTTGCCAGAAAGCGAAATGCTTACAGAATCAAATTGATCACCTCCCTTTACTCTCCAGCTTTCGGATAAGGCTGGCTTCAATATCGTATCTGGAACCGGCAGTGTATATATTTTTTCAATGAATGCAAAACGGGAAGCAGACAATTGTACTTTATATAAATTTTTCAATGTATCAATTACTTTCATCACAACATTGGTATCGATGTATCCCATTTTGGCACTCCCTAATCTGTCATCGCCATTACTGTAGGCTAATTGCGGAAGTTTACCGCTGGTGCGGATAAAAGTGGGAAAGCTATTTTGTGCATGGATTATTTGCAATGCAAAAATGAAATACAGAACCATAAAAGTTGTAATTATTTTTCCGATTATCATTATTGAAAGGTAACAGAAATATTTTTTAGACGTTGATGAAGGGATTATAGCGATTACAATTCTTTCTGCTTTAGGGTTGTAAGCCCCTCTCCTTTGGAGAGGGGTTAGGGGTGAGGTTTTTTTGAAATTATTTTTTCATTGGTTGCTTTTTCCAATATGTAAGCGAACGCCATAACCACTCAAAAGGACCGAAACGGAAATACCGTAACCAGATGGCCGAAAAAATAATTTGAAAAATCCATATAGCAAATGCCACATAGTAGATTTGATGAAATTTTAATTTATTATAAAAACCAAATCCATAACCATAAAAGAACAAAGTACAGATGATAGATTGCATCAGGTAATTTGTAAAAGCCATTTGTCCTACATTGGCAAGTGCTTTCATCAACCAAGGTACTATACGGCTGCGAAAAATCAACATCAGCAAACTTGCATGGCCAATCGTTAATAAAATTCTTCTTACATCATACAGTGCCTGGTGCTGCATCCGGTAACTATCAACATAATTTCCAAACTCAATAAGTGGAATCATTCTGCCCTCATTAAACATATTTATGCCTATCGGAATGCCAATACCATAACCAATCAACAACCACAATAAATAAGTAGATGAAGAAAGCCGGTTGCTGAAAAAGCCCCAGCCAAATAATGCCATTCCAACCAACATCATACCCAGGCAATCCCACATGGCCCAATTATACATTCCCCAGGATTCACCACTGCTATTCCAGGGAATAAAATAAGTAAAAATAGTTCCATAACCCGAATGCATTTTACGGACGTTACGATTGGATTCGGAAGTATCTGTCTTCATGTTTTTTTCAATCGCCAGCCATTCTTCTTTTGCTTCTTTTTGTTTGTCGGTAAGTTTTTTATTCTCTTTTTCAAGTTTTACTGCTTCAATGTATCCTTTTCTTTTTTCTCTTGTTTCATTCCAACGCAACTGCCCTTTAAAAGTCATTATCGCCAGACATAAAAATCCTAAAACGAGCAGCCATTTAGGATTTGTTTTACGAAAAACATAGAGTAACATGCCGCATAAACCGTAGAAATACAGAATATCGCCGGGCCATAAAAATACATAAGCATTAATTACACCAAACAGTACAAGCCATAATAATCTGCGGTAATATAATTCGGCAACCGAAGGTCCATCGGGTAGTTCTTTTTTGCCCTGTATAAATAAAATCATACCGGCACCAAACAGCATAGAGAATAAACCCCGCATGGTTCCTTCAAAAAAAACATCAACAGCAAACTCAGTATAATAATCTTTCGTATTATGCGGGCCATTTAGAATTGCTTCAAAATAATCCCAGTTGATGCCAAAGCCGGGAATGTTCATTAATAAAATTCCGAGCAATGCAAAACCGCGAATCATATCTACGGATTTGATTCGGTCGGCAGCAGCTACCGGTTGTGGATTTATATTTAATGTTTCGGGGCTCATCATCTCTTCATAGGTTGTTTTTTCCAGTACGTTAATGAACGCCATACCCATTCAAAAGGGCCGAAACGAAAATAGCGTAACCAGACAGATGAAAAAATAAGTTGAAATATCCAAACACTGAAAACTACATAATAGAGTTCATGAAATTTTAATTTATTATAAAAACCAAAACCGTAACCATAGAAAAACCAGGTGCAGATAATCGATTGCATTAAATAATTTGTAAAAGCCATTTGTCCAACATTTGACAACGCTTTCATTAACCAGGGTACAATACGGCTGCGAAAAATTAATAATAATAAACTTGCGTGGCCGATGGTTAATAATATTCTGCGTACATCGTATAATAACTGATGTTGTATATGGTAGCGGTCAACAAAACCTGAAAAATCATTTACCTGAGCAAGTAACCCTTCTTTAAACGCAAGCCATCCTATCGGTATGCCAATGCCATAACCAATCAATAACCACATAGCATACGTGGAAGTGGAAAGCCGGTTGCTGAAAAAGCCCCAGCCAAATAAGGCCATCCCGATAAACATCATCGTCAGTCCATCCCAAAACCATTGATGGTACAATCCCCAAATTTCACCATCAGTATTCATCGGTATCCAGTAGGTAAAAATAGTTCCGTAACCGGATTGCATTTTTCTAAGGTTGCGGTTAGTGAATGTTGTATCAGGGCCTGCTGTTCTACTTTCTATCTCCGTCCATTCTGCTTTCGCAGCCTGTTGCTCATCCGTTAATTTTATACTGTCCTTTTCAGCTTTTACCGCCAAGTTGTATGCTTTTCTTTTTTCCCTTGTTTCATTCCATTGTAGTTGTGATTTTAACATGGTAATGGACATACATACAAAACCAAGAATCAATAACCATTTGGGATTTGTTTTTCTGAAAACAAATAACGCCATGCCGCATAAACCATAATAATATAAAATATCGCCAAACCATAAAAGAATAAATGCATTGAATAAACCAAACACCACTAACCAGAATAACCTGCGATAATAAAATTCCGCTACAGACGGGCCATCAGGTAATTCTTTTTTATTTATGGTAAACAAAATCATACCTGCACCAAACAGCATGGAAAACAGCCCCCGCATTGTACCATCGAAAAAACTCATAATGGCGGCCATGGTGTAATAATCTTTTGTATTGTGTGGGCCTTTAAGAATATTAAACCATGCATCCCAATTGATACCAAACCCCGGGATATTCATTAATAATATTCCGAGTAATGCAAACCCCCGTATCATATCAATCGTTTTGATTCGGTTGGTTTGCAATACCGGTTGTGGATTATTTATTGTTGCAGTTGTTTCCATAATTTTTTTATTGCTTGATAAAAAAAATTTTTTTGATTGTGCTTAAATTGTTTCTTATTCCATTTTCTTTTTGTTTGGAAAACGTTTGCCATAAATAAGATAACGCCACAACCATTCCACCGGACCGTGGTGATAATACCTTAGCCAGATGATGGAAAAAACTGTTTGTATAAGCCATATTTCTGCAACTAAAAAATAAAGCTGTAGTAATGAAAGCCTGCCGAAATATCCAAAACCATAACCATAGAAAAACAAGGTGCAGATAAGGGTTTGCATAAAGTAGTTGGTAATTGCCATTTTGCCTACGGCAGATAAAGCACCCCAGAGCCATTTAAGAATATTAACCCGGATGAAAAATAGAATGAATGCGGCATAACCGGTAGCAAGCAATAACCGTTCAATTGGAAAAAACTGGTTAGGAGGAATTGCATGCCCGTCAATATATTTTGCATAATCTACTAACTTGGAGTGTTGATTATCCAATTTCAACCATGCTAACAAAAATCCGGCAATTAAACACATAGCTGCAATTATCAGGTATTTTGATTTTGAAAAATCAGCACTAAAAAATCCAAATCCAAATAAAGCCATACTGAGTAATATCATGGATCCAATATCCCAGATACCTGTACGATAAAGCCATGCTGCTTCTTTAAACTGCGAACGTTGTAAAAGATAATTCCATATTTTACCATAGCCCGATCGCATTTCTTTATTATCCTTTTTTACTGCAGCGTTGGTCGAATCATATTTCAAATTTTTTACCATTCCCTCCCAGGCACCTTTATCTTTTGCCTGTTCTTTGTTTAGTGTATCATTTTTTTTGCCAATGGAGTCTCTTACAATCAAAGAATCTTTTGATAGGCCGGCAATGCTATCTTTTTGATGTCGTGTAGTACTGTCTTTTTTAAATTTCTGCTCAACAAGTGTTACTGCTTTAAATTTCTTATAGGCTTTTTTATCATCAGCATAATTCCAATACATTTTACCACAGTATATCAAAGTAGTCACTAAAGCAGCTATCAATAAAGCCCGGCGGGACATTCTGAAAAAAGGGAATAATAAAATACCCATGACGCCATATTGAAAAAGAATATCACCCGGCCATAATAAAACAATTGCATTGAATATTCCGAAACCCATCAACCACATATTTCTTCTGATATACAGTTCATGTGTACTTACCAATCCGGGGCGGTTTGGCTTTGCCATAAATAACAGGATGCCGGCGCCAAACACCAGTGAAAACAATGCCCGCATTTTGCCTTCAAAAAAAACAGAGATGTAATAATACAAATTATAATCTGTTCCTTTTTGCAGCAGGCGAAGTCTTGTTTGTTCATTAATACTAAAGCCGCCAAACTCCCAGATACTGATAAGCAGGATGCCTAATAAAGCAATACCGCGGAGAACATCAAGTGAAAAATTCCGGGTAACACCGGTGTCATTAAAATTGGCAATTGCCTGCGAATCCTGGTTGGAGCCGGAAGAGTTAAAAGTCATAAAAGTGGAAGTTTTAAGTTGGTTTCGTTAGATGGGTCTCTAAATATAGAAATATCTTTTTAAATCTATTAAAAATCTTTCTTTAATTACACAAAAGGTATTCTGCTAAAATGTGAGTGAAATTATTTTTTTGCCCAAGCCGGTCTTGTTTTCAAAACTATTTTATAAATGGGGCAAGTTTCTTCGTGAGGTGATGGTAAATAACCTATACTCATCAAAAATTCATTTACAATTTCACCACCTGTGAATCTGAATGTCTGTTTAAAAAGTTTTGTCCACTCTTCTTTTGTCCCGAAGTTTCGGGATTGATGATGATGATCCAGCCATTTTTTAAATGAACCCGTTTCTTTTTGTATTAATAAAATCGTTCTTGCATTTTCAATAGCAGCATTAATCTTAAGCCGGTTGCGGATAATAGATGCATCGTTCATCAACCTTGTAAAATCTTTTTCTTTATAAGCAGCTACTTTTTTTATTTCAAAATTGTGATACGCTTTTCTAAAACCAACTTGTTTATTTAAAATAGTTGTCCAACTGAGACCTGCCTGGTTTATTTCTAAAATTAACCGGCAAAAAAGTTCATTATCATCATGAATAGGAAAGCCGTAATGTTTGTCATGATATTCTTTATGTGCGGCATGTTCGCCGGGTTTGAGTGTGGAGATGTATTTACAGTAACTCATAACAATTAATTTTTTCCTGTTTGTTTTTTCCATTCCACATAGCCCCACCACGCCATAGCAAGAAATAAAACATACATAACCGAAAATAAGTAAAACCCTTTATAAAAATTTAATGGGATAGCAACGATGTTTGAAAAAATCCAGGCAAGCCAGTTTTCTATTTTTCTTTTTGCCATCCACCACATGGCTACAACCGCTGAACTGGAAACTAAAGAATCAAGAATGGGGGTATTACTGTTAGTAATTTTTATCAACGTAAAATAAATTGCAGCCCAGGCAAAAAGAAAAATTACAATACCGGCAGATAACTCCTTTTTACTACACCAACTGATTGGATAAGTAAAATGTTTGGTGTCTTTTTTCTGCATCCAGTTATACCAGCCATACACACTCATGAAAAAATAATAAATATTCAAAGTTCCATCAGCATACAGGGGAGGATGTGAATTGAAAAAATAGAGCCAGGCTGCCAGTAACACGCCGATGATACCGGTTGGATAAACCAGTACATTGTTTTTTCTTGCATACCACACACTTGCTATCTGTGCAGCAGTACTTATCCATTCAAGTGGAGAAGTATTCTCAACATTAAAAATAAACTG
Organism: Bacteroidota bacterium; assembly: GCA_031423175.1. Lineage (GTDB taxonomy): Bacteria > Bacteroidota > Bacteroidia > Chitinophagales > Chitinophagaceae > VBAR01. Next base: position 4,685 of record JANPEU010000325.1, on the reverse strand, counting down.
TTGCCAGATTTCCTCAAAAGTCAAAGTAAAAATTTTTCAAATGTAAATGTTTCTTATTTGCTTCTGAACCACCTGAAGGCTTTTGGATATTTTATTCCTTTCGAAGTTTCAAATCTTGTTGGCACCTGTTGCCACTGTCCTTTATCATTATTTTTCCAAACGATAAAATGTAAATGCGGGAATGCTGTATAACCGGTATTGCCACTGAGTGCAATCACTTGTCCTTTCTTTACCGTGTCTCCCACATTTACCAATACACCATCTTTTTGTATATGCCAGTAACCGCTTCTTGAATTATCGAAATGCTGAATAATTATATTATTTCCCTCGGATCTTAATCCTTTTTTTGCTCCTCCCTTTGTACCATCTTCCTTCACTCTTGTTACCACGCCATCTCTTGCAGCCAGTACATTTGTTCCCTTCTTCATTTTAAAATCAAGGGCAGCTCTTTCTTTATGAGAAAATTTTCCAAAATATCCCTGTACCAGCAGATGAGCTTTATTGTTTTCAAATGGTAATGCATAAATGTAGCTGGTATCATCTTTCATTTTTCCTTTCTGCAAAAGCTTTATTTCTTTCCGTAGCGGGTTGCTGCTGACAGCACAACCTGTAAAAAATAAAAAGCAAAGGACAATTAAAAAGTTACAACCAATTTTCTTTAAAATCATAAAGGGGAAATACTTAATTCCGCTTCAATTTAGCCTATCCATTAAAATTTGCTATTAATAATTTTTTAACCTCATAGTTCACAAAATAACCGTAGCTTTTGATTCAATTTTTTTTAACACTTAAATTTTATTACTATGTCAACAACAGAATCTGCGGTACTGACAACTCAGGAAGTAGCTAACCGCTTTAATGAACATGCTCAAACAGGTCAGTGGGACAAAATTCAGGCAGAATTTTACAGTGAAGATGCTGTAAGTATTGAGCCTGCACATGCTGCTGCAATAGGGATGGCAAATGCAGTGGGATTAGCTGCTATCAGGAAAAAGGGAGAGGACTTTAACAATGGCGTGGAAGAAATGCATGGAGGCTATTCAACTCCACCTGTAGTTGGTGGAAATTTTTTCAGTGTAGGTATGGGTATGGATGTAACCATGAAGGGTGCCGGAAGAATGAAGATGGATGAAGTAGCTGTGTATGAAGTAAAAGACGGGAAGATAGTTAGCGAACAATTTTTCTATTGATGAAAAAATAATTGGGTTAGTAAGTCTCCCGGTTTATCGGGAGACTTTTTTTATTTTTATAGTATGGAAAAAATTAATCTTGCGGAAAAATTTTCAATGTTCTCCGAATATTGGAATCCAAAAATAGTGGGTGAACTGAATGGACAACTTGTAAAGTTGGTAAAATTCAAAGGTCCATTTGTGTGGCACCACCACGAAAATGAAGACGAACTATTTTATGTGGTGAAAGGAAGCTTTGATATGGAATTGCGTGATAAAACGGTAACTATTAATGAAGGGGAATTTTTCATTGTTCCCCGCGGTGTTGAACATCGCCCTCCTGAAAATTCGGGACAAAAGAAGAAGTTGAAGTAATACTGTTTGAGCCTGCTTCAACTCTGAATACAGGTAATACTGAAAACGAAAAAACCATAAAGACCCTGCAACATCTCTGATTTTCCGCATCTTTACATACAAATATTTTTAATCAATGAAAATTGCAGTACTCGGTGCCGGTATGGTTGGCAGTGCAATAGCCCTCGATCTTTCATCGAGGCATCATGTTACTGCATTTGATATGAGTGAAAAAAATCTTGAATTGCTGAATAAAAAGAATCCAAGAGTAGAAACACATAATGTTGATTTAAGTAATTACGATTCTTATCCTCAACTGCTTTCTTCATTTGATATTGTTGTTACAGCTGTTCCGGGATTTATGGGATATAAAACACTGGAAGCTGTAATTAAATGTGGTAAAAATATAGTTGACATTTCTTTTTTTCCTGAAGATGTTTTGCAACTGGATAAACTGGCAAAAGAAAAAGGAGTAACTGTTATTACCGATTGTGGTGTGGCACCCGGCATGAGTAATTTTATCATTGGCAGATTTAACGAAGAAATGAAAATTGATGCGCTGGAGATTTATGTTGGAGGGTTGCCGAGGATTCGCAAAAAACCATTTCAGTATAAAGCGCCGTTTTCTCCTGCGGATGTAATTGAAGAATACACACGACCGGCACGACTGATGGAAAACGGGCACATTGTTACTAAGCCTGCATTAAGCGATGTGGAGTGGATTCATTTTGATGAACTCGGTACACTGGAGGCTTTTAATACCGATGGGCTTCGGTCGTTGCTCTTTACGATGCCCCATATAAAAAACCAGAAAGAAAAAACAATGCGTTACCCGGGGCATGTTGATATTATTATTTCATTGAAAGAAAGTGGGTTCTTCAGTGAAAAAACAATTGAAGTAAACGGCATTCAAGTTTCTCCGTTAAAAGTAACATCTCAAATTTTATTTAATGAATGGAAATTGGGATTGGAAGAAGAAGAACTGACAGTGATGAAAGTAATTCTTCATGGTGAAAATAAAAAAGTGGAATGGAGCCTGCTGGATTATTATGATAAGGAAACAAAAATTTCCTCGATGGCACGTACTACGGGCTATACTTGTACGGCTGCAGTAAATCTAATTGCACAAAATCTATTTTCAGAAAAAGGAATTTTTCCTCCTGAGTTAGTTGGTAAACATAAAAACTGTTTTGATTTTGTATTAAGTTACCTGAAAGAACGAGGAGTAAATTGGGTTAAAAAATCCTGATGATTCAACTTGCAATTTTTAATGAATTGACTTATAAAATTTTGCAGGCCGTAAATACTTCACTCCCTTTTTAGTTTTAAACCTTGTGGCAAGTTGAGCATAATTTCCTGTTGCATCATTGCCCACAACTTCAAAATGCAGATGAGGAAACGCTGAGTAGCCTGTATTTCCACTTTCACCAATTAGTTGCCCTGCTGAAATGGTATCGCCAACACTTACCATTACTCCATCTTTTTTTAAATGCCAGTAATGTGCAATGGAGTTATCATTATGTTTTATAGAAATATAATTTCCATCAGAAAGGTTTTCTGTTTTCAACCCGCCTTCATCCGAATCCTTCCTTGCTGCAATCACAACCCCATCTCTTGCCGCACAAATTTTTGTTCCTTTCTTTACTTTAAAATCCAATGCCCGTTCTCCCTGATGACTCATCTTACTTTCATAAGCCTGAATAAGAAAAACTTTTTTCCCTTTTTCAAATGGGAGTAAATAAATATAACTGCTGTCTTCTTTAAACTTACCTGCTTTTAAATCATGGATTGAATAAGTCTGCTGAGTAAATCCGTAAAGCGATGAATAAAGTATCAGTATTAAAAAAATAATTTTCATATCAATAAATATTCAGCCCGGGAATTTCCCTTTTAAGAATATCTTCAAACTCCGGTTCAGATGGATAGGGCATTTGCACATTAATTATTTTTCCATCTGGCCCCAGTAAAATAAAACGGGGAATGGTTTCAATACCGTAAGGTTTTAAAAAAGATTCCTTGCCATTTGCAATCAACTGAAGTACACGGAAAGATTTTTCTGTTGCTTCATATCTCCAACTCCAGCTATTATCATCTACTGATAAAGCAACAAATGCCACATTGGGGTTTGTAAACTGCTCAGCTAATCTTTCAAAATTCGGGGATTGTACTTTGCAGGGACCGCACCAGCTTGCCCATACATCTATTACAACATAACGGCCTTTAAAATTTTCTAAAGAAAATGTATCCTTATTTAATGCTGTAGCATAAAAATTTGGAGCTTCTTTACCCCGATGGAGACTTTTTAATAATTCATGCTGTGCAATCAGCGTTTGCTGAATTTTTGTTTTAGAAATTAATGGAACATAATTCAAAATAAGCATCTCTCTTTGCATGCTGTCCCTCGTTCTGCCAATGGCTTCTTTTATTCTGTTGTAAATAAGATAATCCCTTACAGAACCGGGTGGAATATTGTTTACCGCTTTCAAAATATAAGCCGTGTCATTTGATAAACTTAGTTTTAGTGATTGCTGAAAATAATCTGTCATAATTTCCCTGTACTGTAAATAGCCAAGCAGGCTGCTGTCGTTATAACTTACCGATTTTCTTATTTCATTTACGGATGCAGGCAATTTCAAACTGTCGTTGGGATGATAAATACGATAAGACCGGGCATATTTTATATCTGCAATTTTTAAAAAATTCAGCGAAATAAGTTTTTTCTGTATTTGGATAAAATCATCTGCTGGTTTCAGATTATCAGCTGTTTTAAAATTATCAATCTTGTCTGTTTCACTCTTCCATTGATGCATTAATTCAGCAGCAAATACATCAGGTTTCATTTCATGACCAAAATTTTCCAGGTAATATTGCTGGTAACTGTTATCCCGATAGCCATTTTTGATAAATTCATTTTCCGGCAGGCGATTACCACCTATTGTAAATTTTGAACTTTTTCCATCAGAGTTTATCTTGATGTACATACTGTCAGCTTTTCCAAAAAAAATTTTTATCGGGTTCATACTACCTGCTTTAAAATAATAAACAGCGGGTGGAATATTTTTTTCTGTTTTCATACGAAATCTGTTTTTATCAACAGGAATTTCCAGAATTGTATCGAACAGAGGCTCGGAAAGCAAATAGGCTGTTTGAATTTTTTCCTTT
>JANPEU010000324.1:0-7411 GCA_031423175.1 Bacteroidota bacterium | reverse complement strand
CAATAATCATAGCAGCTTCTCCACCTCCATCTTTATTATCCCGCTGATCCATGTATTTACTAAGCCCTGCGAGCCAGGCTATTGAACCTCCACCGGCAAGAACAAATGCGATGGTTCTTTGCTTTTTACTTTTTTTCAGGTAATCGGACTTTGTAAGACCTGGCGCCGATGTAGTTTGCTGAGCAGACGCTGATATAGCAAACAGAAAAAGTAGTAAGGCTAGTTTAGTTATTTTCATAATTGTGGTTTGTTAATACCAAATTACTTTATAAAATATCGGAAAGAGGCGGCATTTGGTAATTGGATGAATTGGATTGATTATTTGCAAGTCTTATTTTAATAAATCACTTCTATCCTGGTAAACATAGTATCAACTCAATTTGTATAATTGCCAATCGTGTATTTCAAAATATGTGTAAGATCGTATCTTCAAAATATGAATCTCAAGAATTTATTAAAGAAAATATTATATCTGTTATTATTGATTTTTATTACGTCCATTGGCAGGGGGCAAAAATTTGAAATGATTCCGGCCAATGAGATGTTAAAGAGCTCTACACCAATTTTGTTCAGACAAATACTTCCGACTACAAAGGGTACGGTGTTGATAGCAACCTCACTTTCTAATCTTGCCGAAGTTGATAAAATGCAGCTCTTGATCACTTGGGCCAATGGTTACCCTCTTGATAATAAGGGTAAAAAAGTAATCTCTGTGGGAAGGTCAGATGTATTTAGAGACCTTTTTGAATTAAACTCTGGGATCAAGCTAATTGCAGAAGGACCCGGGAAAATAATCTATTTCGTAACCGATAATAATCACTTGGGTTTCATTAATTACATATATGGCAAGAATGCATTTGCCTTTCCGCCCTTTATTTTTCCTGAAGATCGGAATCAGCCTGTTGATATAAAGAAGATCTGGCTTGATGCAAAAGGAAATTTATTTATTGGTACTAATTACGATACGCTTTATATTGTTGAAGATGCTGCCAACATTAATGTAATGGATGGAAAGAAATGGCTAAAATCAACTTATAAAACAGATTTTGATAAAGACAGTAATATTGTTGTAGTAGAGGGAATTAAAAAAATAAGGAAGATATTTCTGGGCAAGGGAATTATTCCCACTTGCTTTGCCACGGACAATCAAGATGATGGCCGTGTTTTAATTGGTACTAACAAAGGATTATTCAGATGTGATCCCTTAACTGGTGAATCTGCAAATATTTTTGCCCCTGTAAAAGACAAGCAACTAACGATTACTCATATTCTTTCAATTGAAACAAGTGCTTTTATCTGGATGAGTTCTCTCGAAAAAGGAATGGGCCGTTATACCTTTGGATTTAACAATTCGATTCGATGGTTCCCATACAATAAAGAAAACATTTCTTCAAACCGGATAAAAACATTTTGCCGTAAATCACAAAATGAATTTTTTATAGCTCCTCTCGACTCGATGCCAGCGATATTTAATATTGAAACTGGAAAGTATAATTTCCTCGTTGATTCAAATTTTAAAACTACCAAAAATAGTTCTTCAGACATAAAGCTGGACGAAGCCGGAAATCTGTACCTTATCAAGGACAATAATTTATTTATTTCTCATGAAATCAAGTCTGATCCTTTTTTTGCGGAGGTAAAGATTGACAGTAGTGTTTCCCAGGTTGTGATCTTAGATGTTTCTATAGGAAAGACATCTTACTCCGAAGGTGACAACTATGAGGTTAATAATACTGTTTCATTAAAGTACTATGAAAATGACGTGTCAATCCTGTATTCCGCAAGGGGATTTAATACAAAAGACAATTTGGAATTTGCGTGGAAACTGGAGGGTCGGGATAATGAATGGTCAATAATGCCTTACTCAATGATGGATGAAAAACTAAATGGAGCATATTTTACAGATCTTGATCCTGGTAAATACACTTTTTTAGTTAAAGTGAGGAAGGCTGGAGAAGATTGGAGAAAACGGGAAGCAACGCTTAATATAAGCATTCAACCACCTTTTTGGCGGACCTGGTGGTTTTGGCTAACTGTAATTGGGGGTTTTTCTATAATAACATATATCATTACAAGCTTACGAGCCAAAGCAGTAAGAAAACAGGAAAGGCTAAAAGCTGCTCATGAAAAAGAATTACTTGCACTTGAAGCCAAGGCCCTCCGTGCTCAGATGAATCCGCATTTTATTTTTAATTGTTTGAATTCTATCAAATCATTAATACAGGATCACCATGAAGAAAAATCGGTAACCTACCTCACCACTTTTTCAAAACTCATCCGTACACTTTTTAATAATGCTGATAAAAAAGAAATCAGCCTGTTTGATGAAATAGAAACATGCAAACTCTATTTACAATTAGAAGCAATGCGGTTTGATGCGAAGTTTTCTTATTCAGTAAATATTGATGAAAGTCTTGATTTAAAATCAATTCAGATACCTGCATTAATCATACAACCTTTTATTGAAAATGCAGTCTGGCATGGCATTGTCCCAAAGGGTGGGGGTGGTAATGTATCGTTAAGTGTATTAAAAAATAATAGTGTTGTTGAAATAATAATTGATGATGATGGCATCGGCAGAGAGGCATCGCAGCAAAATAAAGCAACCAGTAATATCGGGCACCAGAGCAAAGGTGTTAACCTCACGCAATCGAGACTAGAGCTGGATAATTTATTGAAACAACGGCAGGCGAGCATGGAAACCTTAGATAAAAAAGATAAAAACGGATTAGCCACAGGAACTAAAGTGATTATTAAACTTCCGCAGGAAGAATAAAAGCATTCATCGGTTTACAATTCAGGAATTGTTTTTTATCAATTGAGATCCGACGATGCTGAAAAACCGGGATTAATTACTGTAACAAAGTTTGTACTTTCAGAATCAGAAAAATTATGATACGCTCCATTATAATAGACGATGAACAGCATTGCATCCGTGCATTGCTCAACGACCTGCAAAAAAATTGTCCTTCAACAGAAATAGTGGACACCTGTAGTTCAGCCAAAGAAGGAATAATGGCTATTAAGAAATTAAATCCTGATCTTATCTTTTTAGATGTGGAAATGCCCTGGATGAATGGATTTGAAATGCTGGAGGTGCTGGGCGAAATAAATTTCTCTATCATTTTCACCACGGCACATGATGAGTTTGCCGCCAAAGCATTCCGCATTAGTGCTGTTGATTACTTATTAAAACCCATAGATGCGAATGATTTAAAATCTGCCGTACAAAAAGTAGAAAAGAAAATGGAAGAAGGCGGCGGTCTGCAGCATATTACCAATTTGCTAAGGAATATGAAACAACCCGGTGGCGAACAAAAAATTGCATTACCTCAGCGGGAAGGTTATGAATTTGTGGATGTAAGTTCCATTATGTATTGCCATGCAGAAGGTGCTTATACAAAAGTTATGATTGATGGGAAAAAAACAATGCTTATTTCAAGAACACTGGGAGATGTGGGGGAATTATTACCTTCGGAAATATTTCAGCGTATTCATCATTCATCGCTGGTAAATGTTACTTATATATCACAGTTCTTACGCACCGATGGAGGATATGTTGTTTTAAAAAACGGCGAAAAGCTTTCAGTGAGTAAAGCAAAAAAAGAAATGCTGATGGCAAGGCTGGGTTTGAAAAAAGATTAAGATACTCCGGTAATCATTAAATATTTTATTATGAAACACACTCCTCTTTCATTTCCGGGAATTTTGTTCATCTTAATTATTTGTCCTTTTATAGCATCATCACAAAAAGTGATGAAAATAAATGATAGTTTAAAAAATAACTGTGAAATGATGGATGTGAAAGCCGGTGGATTACGGGCCATCCATAGATATGAGTTTGGTCCTTACAAAGTCGTTTCCGGTAAAGCTGGCATTACGACCACAAAATCAAATTCAAAATTTTTCAGCCGGTTTACTCAATCAGAATCTACACAGAAATCTTCCTTTGTTTTTGTTGGCAATTCAACTGACACTGTACTGGTGAATACGTTCACAAGCTCAAAAATTGAAACCAAAACTACCCGTTCTTTAGTATTGGGCTCTGAAGGAACCCGGGTAGAACGTGGAAATGAATTACAAAATGGCGTGGATAGTTTTGTGGCTGTTATTTCCCCGCCTGATGATACTACTAACTGGCAGTTGATTTCTACTGCCCAGTATAAAGCCTCGGATAACTACAAATCCAATTGGGTTTTGACTGATGGAAAAACTGAGATTGAAATAAGAAAAGTGATTGAATCGGACAATGGAAAGAAGTCGCTTTTGTGGCTCAGTGAAGGCTATGAATTTTTTCTTGATAATAAATCAATTGCGGCGGTGCAGACAATGATGAAACAATTTGTGTGGTTTAGTAAAGATCTGAATCAAAATATGAAATTGATTATAGCTAGTGCCGCTGCTACATTACTGATAAAGTCGCTTTGAATTTCAAATTAACTTAATAGGGCAAGTCGGCAATAACTCATTCCGGAAATACACTCCAGTACAACAGCACCACTCTTCTTCTTGCATCATCTATTTTATAATCGGAGATTCTGGGATTAGGCAATTCATCGCCCTTGCCTTCATAGGTGTAAAGAATACTTTTTAAATTATTGCCGGGTTGAAAACGCTGATCAAAATATTTTTTAAACAAACTCATTGCTTCTTCTGCCCGCAGACGTGATAATTCTTTATTCAAATCCTTATTTGTCGGATTTGGAATTTTTATCCCCGCTTTTATTTCTTTATATAAAGCAGAACCTTCGGCTATAGATGTGCCATCTGCAAAGCCATTAGCGTTGATAACAACCGAAAGATCAACACCGGGGTATTTTTTTACAAACGATTCTATTTCATTTGCAGCGGGATCAAATATTTTAGAAATTGTTTGTGCAGCCGCAGCTGATACTTTGTATTTGCCCGGTTCAAAAATTATATCCTGATCTATTTTTAAAACCAATGTACGGCTGAGCAAATCATTTATTATTACCAATTTATCAGCAGTTGATTTTAGTAGTTCGTTAGTGATCTCAAGATTTTTACGAATCGTTTCCCAATCACTTTTATCAATAGCCGTTTTCCCTTCTAAAATTGCTTTCTGTGCCTGCAGTTTATCAATCTCTGCTTTGGATACACCAACAAATCGCTGTATGCGTACGGCGGTGGTATCATCTATTTCATTGTTCTCTGCTTTTTTCTTTATCTGCTCATTTAAATCATTCAATGCATTTTCATTCGCAGTCAATTGGGGTTCTTTTGATCTTAAATCTTCCCAGGCTGCTATTACTTTTTTTTGAGAGCTGCATGCTGAAAGTAATACCAAAGAAAAAAGAAATATTAAAAACGGTTGCGAGTGTTTATTGAGCATTACAAAAAAAATTAGTCATGTTGTTTTTAAAATTAGAAAAGTTTTAACCAGAAAAAAAATATTATATCAGATAAGCAATATTTAGTTCATCGGTCCGGTTAAAATAAATTTGCTTGCTCACCCTTAAATATATATCTTCAAAACTTCGATTCCTTTCTAACCAAACCCGTTCTAACTCTAAATTCTGAATTTTAATACCCAATATTTTCTATTTAAAATCTCTTATTCAGGAAACGTATTTTAATTTTTTTACCAAAAAACAAAACAAATGAAAAAAACATTTTTTCTTTGGCTGTTCATTGCAGCCGCATTCTTTGCAAACAGCCAGGGAAGCACCCTGTACAAAGTAAACATTCTTAAACCCAAAGCCGGAATGAAATCTGCTTTTGAAGCCAGCTGGAAATTACACATGGAAAAATTTCATAAAAATTCTGACAAAAGAAATGTGTATGAAGTAACAAGCGGGCCAGAGAGTGGTTCTTATGTAATTGTGGAAGGTCCTATTTCTTATGCCGACATGGATAAAAAAATGCCTACTGCAAAAGAACATGGTCTTGATTTGGAAAAAAACTTTTCTCCCAAACTGGAGCCGGGCAGTCAAAATTTTATTGCCAATTGGAGAGATACATTGAGCTATAAAGCCGATGCAGTAGCCGATAAGTTTCTTCTTACTATTACTGTGGTCAAAGACGGAAAAATGCCAGAGTATCTTTCTGAACAAAGAAAATCAATATTATTACTTGGCAAAATAGGCAGCCAATTAAGTATTACTACATTAGTAAAACAATTTGCTGGGTCTAGTCCTACAATAATCAGTATAAGAAACCTGAAAGATGGTTTTCAGGAACTGGATTCTGATTATTCTAAGATGGCACCTACTGCGTTCAAGGATGCTTATATAAAAGATTATGGACAGGAAGCATGGGATAAAAGAGTAAAACTGCTGGTTGATGATGTTGTAAGCAGGGAGCAGCATTTTGAAATACGTCGTGCTGATTTGAGTTCGCCAAAATAAAATTCGTTATTAAATTTAAATCCCGGGGTAATTTGCTCCGGGATTTTTATGTTATTGATAAAAGAACCTGCCATGCTTCTCTTATTTTGTTTTCATCCAATAATTTTTTAGCATAGCGATGAATTTCTGTTTCCATCTCATCGGGGTTAAGCGAATAATACAGCACAATATTTTTCAGGTTATCATCATAAAAAGAAGGATCTACCTCAGGTAGCTCTTTTACATTTGCCAACTGACCCAAATTATTTCCGGTAAGTAGTTGACTGAACCGGATAGCTTCCGGCAACGCATCTACTCCTATTCCCAATTCAGTATTTGGTTTTGGCACTTGAAATAAATTTGTTTCGTCCACCTTACAATACCAGTCGCCACCCAACCTAGCCACCTGATTTATTTTTCGCTGATCTATTTTTTTATTTTCATCCAGCAGGGAATCATCAATATGCATACGCAGTACTTCGCAAATAACTAAGTTACCTGCACCACCTTCGGTACCCAATGGTTTTACTTCAATCACTTTACATTCCAATTTCACCATACTTTCTTTTACCATCGGTGGTTTTACAATTGTTGCTGGTACAGGCGTAAAGCCTGACCTTACAAATTCATTTTCTCCTTTCGCATACTCACAACTTGATAAAGACACCTGGTGAACCATATCGTAAGTAACTATATTGATAACAACTTCCGGCACTTCCATTACATTTTCAAGTGTATGCTTTGTTGTATTATTTCTTACTCTTCTTGCCGGAGAAAAAATAACAATCGGCGGATTGGTAGAAAATAAATTAAAAAAGCTGAATGGGCTCAGATTTACATTTCCTTTTTTATCAACTGTACTTGCAAAGCAAATAGGCCGTGGCGCTATTACATGCTGCAGGTAATATTGCTTTTCGGCAGGCATTAATTTATTAAGATCGAAAATCATTTTATAAAAATACGGGATAAGTGTTTTGAGTTCGGGGTTTTAACTTACAAATCATAACCGAGAACTAAAAAAATCCAGTAATTTCCATCCTAATTTATTTGTAATGGCCAACCAA
>JANPEU010000323.1:0-5799 GCA_031423175.1 Bacteroidota bacterium | reverse complement strand
GGTCTTGGTGGTGCTGCTTTTACATCCACTACTTCCACATCAAACATTAAATTGGATCCACCGGGTATCTGTTGATACTGTTGCATACCGTATCCTGAAGAATAGGGAATAAAGAATTTCGCAACTGTTCCTACCCTTAACAAACGTATTCCTTCAGTCCATCCTTTCATCATCGGATCAACACCCAATACAAAATCAAGTGTTTTCGGGGTGTTTGGATTTTTTGGATTTATATTACCATCAAATACTATTCCATCCGTAAACTGACCTTCGTATTTCATACTTATCAGTTTGCCACTGTCGCATGCAGCACCCGTACCCTGTTTAATAATCTTTACCAACGTACCACCTTCTGTTTTTACAGAACCTGCAAATTTTTCTTTTGCAATCTTTGCAAACTCAGCATCTGATTTTATTGCTTTCAAAGAATCTTTGCGGATAAAAACCTTCTGCATTCTTTCATTTTCTGCTGTATAATCCGGATTTGCATCTTGTGGGTTAGCATACTTCTTTAAAATTTTTATTGTTACATAAATATTTTTCCCTTTTTTCAAAAATGCCGGAACTTGTCCGGGAGGTGCATTTGCATTCATCTTTAAAATAGAATCAACACTGAACCGGCAAATAGCACTATCCCCTACAGCCATTTTACCAACAATTTCAAACGGATCGAATGGCGCGGGAATCGAATCAATTATTTTAAATTGATCGGGTGTTTCTTCTATTACCATCAGCAACGAGTCTTCAATTTTCTGAATGATCCGGAAACGAATGGCATTACCGGGTTTAATACTGTCTTTACCACCACTGGAGAAAATTTTATACCCCATTCCACTTTTTGCCGTTTTATATCCTTTGCTTTCATTAGTACAAGACGAAGCAAAAATTAAAATCGCCGCACAGCATACAATCCAACTTTTCATTTTCATTTTTTAATATTTAAATTTTAAAATCAATACACAATTAATCTTCCGGTCTTTATTTTTTTCCTGAAATCTGCAAGCCTGAGTAAATAAATACCCGATTGCAATCTTGCCGTTGGTATTGGAATCTGATCTGTTGTTACCAACCAACTTTGAATTATTCTTCCAAACAGATCTGTTAGTTGTAATTGTCCTGTATGTTTTTCGTTCAGCACTACTATCGCACTAGCTCCTCTTTTTACCGGATTCGGATAAACAAACAACTCATTTTCGGCCGCAAAATAAAGTGGCGCAATATCGGAATAAATTCTGGTTCCACCCGTAGTTTCCAGATAAATCCGGTATTGGGTTAATCCGGCTAAAAGTTGGTTGTCGGTAAAAGTAAAATCCAATGAATTGGGGCTATTTATTGACTGAGTAGTAAGGGTATCGAAATTTTTTATTTTGTAGTTAATTATTTTGGAAGTCAGGGTTCACTTTTAGTCTTTGGTTGTAAAAATTCTTCCTGTAAAATAATTTTGACATTATTTTTTACAACTTTGACCGCCAGCCGGTAAGCAGATTCAGTATTTGGCTGCAAACATTTCATTCACTAACTTTCTTTTTTATTTATATACACATGATTCCATCTATACGCAGTAAATACAACAGCAGTTTTACCAAAGAAAAATATGAGGCATTTTTAAAAGAGTTAAATAGTGTTTACCCCAATGCTCTTGAATTCAGAGTAGCCGAAACGCCGGTGTTTGTTCCAAAAGATTTTACAAAAAAAATGCTCGATGCCTGTGAAAGTATCGTGGATGTAATAACCAATCCAGCATTTAATGAAATGACCCGGCATGCAACACCAAAAAACATTCATGTACCGGGAGAAAATCAGCATTCACATTTTATTGCTTTCGATTTTGGCGTTTGCATCAATGAAGCAGGTGAGTATGAACCTCAATTAATCGAAATGCAGGGCTTCCCTACACTGTTTGCCTATGAAGTCTTAATTGATGAAATTTTTAAAAAACATTTTTCTGTACCGGATAATTTCAGCAGCTATCTGGGCGGTTATGAAAAAGAAAGTTATTTGCAACTGCTGAAAGAAATAATAGTGAGTAATGAAAACCCTGAAAATGTAATTCTGCTTGAAATATTTCCACACCAACAGAAAACAAGAGTGGATTTTTATTGTACCGAAACTTATCTTGGGATAAAAGTAGTTTGCCTTACAGAATTAATAAAAGAAGGAAAGAACCTATTTTATATAAATAACGGAAAGAAAACGCAGGTAAAAAGAATCTACAACCGTATCATCTTCGATGACCTTCAGCAGCAAACACCCGAAGTACAGAAAATTGGTCAACTATTATTTGAAGAATTAGCTGTTGTTTGGGTACCACATCCCAATTGGTTTTACCGCATCAGTAAATACACCTTGCCATTCATTCATCATCCCTATGTTCCCAAAACATATTTCTTAAATGAAATAAAACAGTTGCCGGATGATTTGGAAAATTATGTACTGAAACCATTGTTTTCATTTGCCGGGCAAGGTGTGGTGATAGATATAACACAAAAAGATATTGATAATGTAAAAGACCCGGAGAACTGGATACTGCAACGCAAAGTAAAATATGCTGATGTTATTGAGACACCGGATATACCTGCCAAAACTGAGATACGTATTTTTTATTTTTGGAAAGATGGAGCAGCAAGACCTGTTGCAGCTAATAACCTTGCTAGATTAAGCAAAGGAAAGATGATCGGGGTACGATATAATAAGGATAAGGAATGGGTGGGCGGAAGTTTTTGTTTATTTGAAAAATAATTATTTATGAATATAGAATTTGAAATTGAAAACATTTTTGAGATGGAAGAAACAAGTAAAGTTTGCGTATTTGCCAGGCTTATTAATACAAATATGGAATGGCAACTTTCAGATGAATCTGCAATTGGACAGGTTAAGATCGAGAAATGGTGTGACAGTCCAAGAACGTTTAATAATGATGGAGATATCAGGATGGATTTATTTGCCTTTGTATTAAAAAACAATAATGATAAAGCCAAATTAAAGATTAATCAAATTGCAGAATTAACACCTTGATAAGTTATGGATGAAATAAAAAATATAAAACCCAAACAAGTTGTCCCCGGTATCTCCGGGCACTATGCACACGGAGATAGTTTAACATTCGGATATGTCGAAGTAAAAAAAGGGAGCATACTTCCGGAACATCATCATGTGCACGAACAGATAACATATATTCTCGAAGGACAACTGAATATGATTATAGGTGGTATACCTTGTCCATTAACTGCAGGCATGTATCATATCATTCCATCAAACATGCCGCATTCGGCTACGGCACCGGTGGATTGTAAAGTTATTGATGTGTTCAATCCTATAAGAGAAGATTATAAGACCCTAACCCCGTCGGCTGGCGGGGAATAAAAGATTCTTATTTATTTTCATTACATGAAATACCTCATCATTTTTTTCTTCATCCTGCTGATACAAAGTCAAACATACGGGCAGGCAGATAACGAAATACAGGTTTACGCCTCTCCTACCATTCAGCATAAATGGACAATATTTGAGTTGCATAATAACTATACTTTTAAAGGAAGCAAATATTTACAGAACCCAAAAGAAGCCAAATGGTATAATACCACTCTTGAGATAACACATGGCTTTGGAAAAAATTTTGAAATTGGTTTTTACACCTTTCCGGTATAGCACCCGGTGGCGGCTATCAATATCTCGGAAATCAAGTCAGACCGAGAGTAACTGTACCGCAAGATTGGAAATGGTCAGTGGGTGCAAGCCTTTCCATGGAGTTTGGTTTTTTCCGTCCTGACGATACCACCAAATTTCAATGGCAGGGAGAAGTGAGGCCTATTATTGATAAAACAATTAAGAACTGGTATTTTGCTTTTAACCCAAACGTTGATTTTATTGTAAGCGGAGATAATAAAGGTATCGGAATTGCACCTCAGTTCAAAACTGTTTATACCATCAAACAAAAAACAGGAATCGGTATTGAGTATTATGGCGGGCTTGGAAGTTTCAGCGATATACTTCCGCTGAAAATGCAGGAGCATCTGCTGGGACCAATACTTGATTTATATATTCACCCGATGTGGGAAATCCAGGGAGGCTTTCTTTTTGGTCTTACTAAAAACTCCAATCAAAGAATTTTTAAGTTGCTACTCGGAAGAAGAGTAAAAAGTAAAAATTAAAAATAAGTGGAAAAGCCGAATTGAAATCCTGCCAGCTTTGATGGCGGATTGCCCAGAATATCTTTTTGCCAGTTATACCGGTAATTAAACCGAATCACGGTTTGTGCAGTGGGCCGCCAGCTGATAGCTGGTACAATAGAAAAAACATCATCGCTGATATTGCTGCCGGTTGATTTAAATTTTCCTTTGTTCCAGTCCACATACTCCAGGCGAAGCGCTGTATTGATTACTGATTTATCAAAACCAAAAACTGATTTTTTAAAAACCGGTTGAACAAAATCAATAAACCCTCCCTGTTGTTTTTCTCCAAACTGTTCGGTGTAGGTATCGGGTATATCTGTTTTTACAAATGCCCATTCTGCATTTATAAAAGTTTTTGTTTTTGAAACCGTGCTATTAAAATCAACTGCAAAAATATTTACTCTCCTTTTTTTGTCAAGTATAAGTCCATCATCTTTGAATTTATTATACACACCGCTCATATACGACAAACCTAACTCACCAATCTTATTATTCCGTAATGCAAACTTTCCTGTAAATAATGGACATCCATTAAAACTTTCTTCAAATCGATCCGGATTTTCTTTTGTGGCAGGCAAAAAAGTTTTATTTTCTGTATTAGTTATAATGCGGTCATCAAAGCCATTAGTTAAATATGCCTCATAAGCCACCACCCAATCCTTTGAATATTTTTTTCCATACAATCCAAAACCCACATTACTGAAAGTGGCTGGCAACATTTGCGTAGCGGATATGGGGCGGTCAACAAATTCCCATTTGGGCCCGTCGTGGTTTTGATTAAACGCACCAATCGGATTCATAATAACGCCACCGCGAAGATTCAGCAGTGGGTTTAATTCAATATCAACAGAAGCAAATTCAATATTGATTTCTTTAGTGCCATCCTCAAATTCAATTTCACTTAAAAATTTTATTCTGTTAGATATAGTAGATGAAACAAATAATGTCAAGCGCCTCATTTGAAACTGATATCCTTCACTTACTCCATCTTCACTTAAATACTGGTAATTCGCTTCAGTATATCCGCCTAAAGCCACGGGAAGTTTGCCCACCTGTAAAAAAGGACGGTTATAAACAGCATCCATATTTAGCTGGGGCTTTGAAGTGTCATTTGTAATCCGCCTGAGCAATGAAGGATCAATTTGTGCAATCATCGTTTCGGAAAACACCAGAAAAAAAATAAAAAATAAAATGTTCTTTCTCATACGGCTCTTAAGTCAATAAAAATTTGATTGTTGTTAACGGTTACAGGAAAACTCCGGAGATTTTTATCCGCGGGACCTGTCTTCACTATTCCTGTATTATTAAATTCACTTCCATGCGCAGTGCATTGCAGATAATCGCCGGATGCCTGCAGTTCTGTTCCCTGGTGTGAACACCGCATCCATAATGCTGAGTATTCGGTATCATTAAACCGGTATATACAGATTGGATATTGCAACGCATCATTACGGACAATTATATATGAATGAAAAGATTCATTGCTTTTTTGTTTGTTTATAAACTGATTTGTATCTACAAATAATCCATCTTTTCCCAATGTGCCATTGATATAACGTGTAGAACTACAGGATGAAATTGCATTTCCCAGAACAGTTGCCGATAAACAAGCTGCACAACTGTTTTT
>JANPEU010000322.1:0-12147 GCA_031423175.1 Bacteroidota bacterium | reverse complement strand
GCTTAGAACCGGGGTAAAAATCACCATCAATTCGTAATTGTTCATTACCCTGTTTTATTGTTTTAAAAAAATTGTTTATCCGCAGATTTTTCTACGGGGCGGCAAAGATAAGGAAGCACAATCAGAAACAGGAGTTGGTTTCTAATAAAATTTTGAACTTTGGGGACTGTTTCAATACATTGATTCAGCTTTTGTTGCAACTCACTGTTTAATTGAAGGATTTCTATTGGGCTTTCTTAAATGGAAAAACCCCGTTATTTGCGGGGTTTTTCAAAATCGAACTTTATTTTCTTAATCAAGTTTTATCAGCTTTATTACTTTTTTATTACTACCCTGCACAATTTCAGCAAAATATATTCCCGAAAGGTATTGCTCCCCGATTTTCACTACCTGATTTGAATGAAGACTGGTTTTTTGTTCTATAATTCTTCCCTGTATATCTGTTATTCTCAAATTTATTTTTACATTCTGGTCTGTTCCATTAATTATTAATGTAAAATAATTTGTTGAGGGATTAGGTAACACCATTACAGAAAGTTGGTTGCCTGAAGTTTCATTATTGCTTACAGTTTTTTGTGTTATAGAAGATCCGCTTATAGAGCAAGAGCCTAACATATCTCCATGTGCCAGATGTGCAACAATTGAATTTCCATCCACTGTCAACGTATTTGAATTATGGCAGACTTTAACTTTATCATTTTTATTACCACCACGAATATCAATTACATTAACTGTTTTACTTGCAGAAGCTATACAACTATTCGCATCACTGACTATTACCGTATAGATTGTAGTTGCTACTGGACTTACTGTTGAAGTTGATACTGTTGAACCACTTGACCAGTTATAAGAATAAACTGGAGTTCCTCCGCTGGCGGCAGCTGTTAATGTTATTGTCGATGCAGGAGGATAGCCTATATAAACCGTATTTGCTAAAACACCTGAAGGCAAAGCAAAAGCATCGGGAATAATTACAGATGGAGAAATATTTACAACTACTGTTGTTGTACAGGTTACAAAATTTCCCCAATCATCAGTTGCAGTCCATGTAATAATGCTGGTGCCCGGATTGAATACTCCGCTTGCATTATTGGTGCTTCCACTTCTTTGAGTGGTTCCGGTAATTATATAACTATAACTTACCGCATCACAATCATCCGTTGCAGTAAACAGTGGAATATTAAATGTGTTTGTATTATTTGTACAAAGCGGTGAAACAACAGGACAGTTTGTTACAGTCGGTGCAATTTTATTTTCAAAAATATACCTTGTGAAAACAGGATAGTGATCGGAAGTTGTACCTCCATAATTTGAAACAAGACTGGTAACGTCGGCAAGAATGTTAGCTGTTGCCGTCATATAATACGGAACCATATCATTTGAAACCACGACATGATCGATTACATCATTAAAGCTTATCGTTGATTTTTTACCTGCAATACTTAGTGGTAATGTTAACGCTGTGAAGTTTGTTGGGTCAGTTGTAAACGCCGAATAAGAAGTAACCGGTGGGTTGATACCCGCTGTAATTGTAAAATCAAGATCATCATTATAATCTCCGAGTATGATCACATTCTCATTCGCATAGTTCTGCTGTAGTGTATAGCGTAAAGTATCACTTCCTCTTTTTCTTCTATCATAAGAAGTAGCAGTTGGAGATGTGTTAGCTTTTCCGTGTACTAAAACAAATCTTACCTTTTTAGTAATACAGTTGAGCGTTACATCAGCTGATAACATGTAAGGAAAACGGCCGCTTGCAAAATAATTATAGGCCGGGTTTGCTATATCTGCAGCGGTGTTTAAACCTGCTGATACCAATGCTGTTGTAATGAGATTACTTAATACAGAAGTTTTATAAATGAATGCAAGCTTTTGTGCTTCTGCCAATGCGCTAACAGGATTTACACTTGTATTGGTATGCGAACCATAATTACTGATTACATAACTATATCCCGGCATCATGCTTACCACATTTGCCAAACGGGCTTCGCTGACAATTTCGGAAACGGCATAAACGTCCGCATTTAATGATTGTAAAATTATTTTTACGTTTTGTTCCTGCTGGTTATCATTAACAGGCCCAAAAGCAGTACTGCCAAACCATTCAATATTCCAGTTCACTACTTCAAGTGTTGTTACAGGATTAATACTAGAACCTGTAAGATTAACAGCAGTATTTAAACTTCCGGATGCAATAGAAATATTTCCGAAAAAATTCTGGTTGTTTTGAGTAGGAGCAAATCTTACATAAACAGTCTTTGTAATATTATTTGCTTCCGCAACTGTATATAAAAGGGAAGAACTGAATGTTACTCCATCTTTTGATAAACTAAATACACCTGTTGCGTTTAATGAAATATTATTTGCAAGATCATTCCCGATTAGTAAAAATGTTTTATCTGACATACTGCCACTTGGAGTATAAGCAAACTGAATATCATTTGTGCTTACTGAAATACTTGGTGGCGGAGGTGTTGGCGAATTACCAAGGCTGATATCATCCAGTGTCCATCTTGCTCCTTCATCATCATCCGATACATAAACAAATGCAAAATGCACATTGGATTGTTTAAATGCAGACAGGTTAATATTTTCTGATAGCGTCCAGTTATTTGAAGTTTGTGCGGGAAACTTTCCATTTATATCCGTCCATGTTGCCAATGTCGGATCGCCACTTACATAATTAGTAGAAATTTTTAATTGTAATGGTTGTCCGTTAAACGCTGTGCGGCTCCAGAAAGAAAGCAATGGAAAATTTGTTCCTGTTAAATTGAATGAAGGAGAAATTAACCAATCAACATTGGGAACGTTGGTGCCATTTGCAAAACCATTTATCTGAACTCCATTAGGAAATGGTGCTGTTCCAGCTGGTGCTGCAGGATCTCTTCCAAAGGTTGTACATGCCCAAACGATAGTACCTGTTACATTGAATTGAGTAAACCCATCCGTTAAACCGGATGTACATGTTTGGAAATTGGCAACATAAAAATTAATACCCGTTGTAAATGACCAGGTACTGTTTCCACTTATGCCAGCAAAAGGGTTTCCGTCTAAATCAGTTATTGCACCGTTATCTATTTCAAAATAATATTTCGTATTCACTTCAAGAATACTTAAAGCAATATTTACTGAAGTGGAAGATACTGTAACCGAGCCTGAAGTAATATTGATTGTTTGGTAAATGCTGTTATCAGAAAAACGCTTTAAACGAATATTCCCGCTTCCTTTTATTACATCTTCATTAAACTTTACAGATGCAGAAATATTTACCGGAAGATTAGCTGCACCATTAACAGGGGAAAGAGAAACAATTGCAGGCGGAGTTACATCAACCGGGTTGGCTTCTATTGTAAAATCATCTATTCCTAAGCCATCATCGCTGCCCGATGCATTAAAATCATTCCAGCGGATTAAGAAGACTGCTCCATTTGGAATGGCAAGATTTCTTAGGGTATAAGTACTAGCTGTTCTGTTAGCAGCTACATTACCATCTTTAGCTCCGATAATAAGCGTAACCGGTGCAGTGAAATCAAGATTTGTAACATCAGTCCATGTTCCGGTTGTAAGCGATGTCGCATTTAAACTATATTGAAAAGTTAGTTTATCAATTCTTGATTCGGCACCTAAACGCCATTGTTCGCCGGTATATGTAATTTTTAATTTAGTTATTGAAGTACCTGAGTTGTTTTGAATTTGTGCACCAATTGTTGAAATTAAACTTCCTGATTGTAAAGTTCCAAAAGCTCTGTCTGAATTAGCCGCCGCACCAAAACTATATGTATCACCGGAAGTTCCAGATCCTGTTCCTGCAGCATATAATGTATTAGCATTCGCTGCTGTTTCATTAAATAGCCATCCTGTTGGTAGGGCAGATGATGTTCCGGTATTTACCAGTGTATTAAAATCCTGCGAGTAGGTATTTACTAATATAATATTTGGATTCGGTGGGAAATCATTGTCATTAAGATTTATAGAAGCGATGCCTGTGCCAATTGTTACAGGGCTTGTAACACCGGTTAAAGTCATTTGAATTGTTTCTGAACCTTCCACATCAGGATCATCATTTACATTAAGCGTAACAATTGCAGAACTATTTCCCTGTGCTATAGTTAAAGTTCCGGCTTGCGGATCTGTGTAATCTGTATTTAGAATAGCTGAACCTGCTAAACTATAAGTAACAGTAATACCACCCACTGGTGCCGGGTTGGAAAGATTAATATTAAATGTGCCGCTTGTAGAAGGTTCGGCTGCATTTACACCGGCTGCTACTGAAACACTGGAAACAACAATTCCTGTAAAGCTTAGAGAAAAATCATCAATGGATAATCCATCATCTGAACTGGTAATATCAAAATCGGTCCAGCGTATAAAAAAAGTTGCCCCGCCAGGAATATTCAAACCGGTTATTGTAAAGTTTATTGCCGTACGATTGGCTGCATTATTGCCATCCAATGCACCTGCTGTGGCATTGATATTCGGACTATTGAAATCAAGACTATTATAATCAGTCCAGGTTCCTGTACCATCACTAATTGAGGTAGCGTTGGTGCTTAATTGAAAATCCAGCCTGTCTGCAGCATTTCTGTTAGTAACACCGCTACGCCATTGTTCACCTGTATAGCTAATGGTTAATGAAGAAATCGTAGTGCCTGAATTATTAGTATATCCTGAACCTAGAATTGGAATAAGTGAACCTGAACGAAGACCACCAAATGCCCTTTCAGCATTTGACGTTGCACCAAAACTATACGTTTCACCGCCATTCCCAGAACCAGTACCAGCAGTATATGTAGTATTGGTATTAGTACCGCTTTCAGAAAAAAACCATCCAGCAGGTGTAGTTGATGATGTGCCTGTGCTGGCAAGTGTATTGAAATCCTGGGTATAGGTTCCTGAAATGAGTGAAATAGTTTGTCCAAAAACATTTGCTGACAGAGTGAAAATAAAAGCGGGAATCAAAAAATAAAATTTTCTCATGATAACAATAGTTTAGTTTTCTAAAAAAATGTAGGAATAAGAACGGGATAATTCGGAAGGATTGGAGTTGACAAATGTAGGGTTAATCAACGTTCATCAAATATTAACCTATTATAAAATTTTCTGCCTCGTATAATTACGAACAAGTAATTTTTTTAATTTTCACTTAATCTGAAATCTGTTATTCTTAATTGCAACGTTTTATTTCCCTGCCATTCATTCTCTTCAATTTTGCAAATTAAATCTATGCATTGTTTCATTTGTATTAAATGAAATTTTTCAGCCATTCCAAAACCGATACCGGTAAAAGTTATTTCATCTTTTCTCAAAACAAACCGGATATGATCTTCTTTTACAATTTTTGAATAGCCGGTATCAGTCACATTTTTTATTAAAAATTGAGGACTCATATTTTCCGGTCCAAATGGTTCCATTTGCTGAAGTATATTATAGAACTGCCAGGTTATGTCTTTAAAAGAAATTTCAGCATCAATAATTTCTTCGGGAATTAAATGTTCAGGTTTAATAGTTGAAGCAACAACCTCTTCAAATTTTTCACGCAGCATATTTACTTTATCAATTTCTAATGTCATACCTGCTGCTGCAAAATGACCACCATATCCCAGCAGATGTTCACGGCATGCATGAATAGCTTCATATAAATTAAAACCAGGTACACTACGAGCACTGCCTGCTGCATATTCACCGCTTTGTGTTAATACAATTGTGGGCCGGTAATATTGTTCAATTATTCTTGATGCAACAATTCCAACAACACCTTTATGCCAATGCGGTTTATAAACGAGAGTTGATTTCCTGTTTTCCCATTCTTTGTTCTCCCGAATCAGTTCAAGTGCTTCATTAGTTATTGAACTGTCAGCTTCCTTTCTGTCTGTATTATCGCTGTGCAATTGTTCTGCAAAGCTGATTGCTTCTTCATAAGTTTCTGCAATAAACATTTGTACTGCCTTTGTTGCATCATCCATTCTGCCCGCAGCATTTACCCTCGGGGCTATCATAAAAACAAGGTTCTGAATCAGAAGTTCTTTTTTTAATCCGCTTAAAAAACAAAGTGCTTTAATACCGGGGTTTGGATTTTCATTTGCTTTTTTTAAACCATGAAAAGACAATATTCTGTTTTCTCCAGTCATAGGAACAATATCCGCAGCAATTGCAGTTGTAACCAAATCAAGAAATTCATATACATCATCATCACTCAAACTAAACTGAGGAGCTAATGCAGAAATCAATTTAAAGCCAACACCACATCCGCATAATTCTTTATACGGATAATTGCAATCTTTTTGTTTAGGGTTTAAAATAGCAACGGCGGGAGGTAACACATCATCGGGCAGATGGTGATCACAAACAATAAAATCAATTCCAAGATTTTTTGCGTAAGAAATTAAATCAACAGATTTTATCCCGCAATCAAGACAAATAATTAATGTAAATTCATTTTCTTTTGCAAAATCAATTCCGGCTTTGCTTACTCCATAACCTTCGCGATAGCGATGGGGAATATAAAAATCAAGATTGGTATAATTTTTTTTAAGAAAACGGTACATACAACTTACTGCAGTTGTTCCATCCACATCATAATCACCATATACCAATATTTTTTCTTTTGAATGAATAGCTTCTATTATCCGGGCTACTGCCTTATCCATATCTTTCATCAAAAAAGGATCATGCAAATCTTCAAGCGTGGGGCGAAAATATTTTTTTGCTTCTTCAAAAGATTCAATTCCACGCTGAACAAGAATTTCACAAACTGTATTATGAATTTTGAGAGATGTTTGCAACGATTTTACTTTTTCTTCATCAGCATTCAGTATCGTCCATCTTTTTTCCATAAGGGTAAAAGTAAATCCATTTTAAATGAGAGAAATTTCAGGTTAATATTTTCGATCGGTTACAAATACCACCATATCTTCCAACCCCTGCCGGATTGGGCTTTCAGGAAAGCTATGTAGAATTTTCAATGCTTCATTTCGGTATGCCTGCATTTTTTCTATTGCATATTTTATACCACCGCTTTTTTCCACCTGTTCTATTACCCATTTCACTTTATCCTTTTTTGTATTCTCATTTTTTACGATGTAAATAATTTTTTTTCGGGTAGCTGAGTCTATATTATTCAGCGTATAAATAAGTGGCAATGTTAATTTCTTTTCTTTAATATCGTTACCCGTTGGCTTACCTACATTTTCAGAGGCATAATCAAATAAATCATCTTTTATTTGAAAAGCCATGCCGGTTTGTTCGCCAAATTTTTTCATCTGTTCTGTTATAGTTTCATCCTTCGTTGTAGACCATGCCCCTGCAGCACATGCCGATGCAAGTAATGAGGCAGTTTTATTCCGGATAATTTCGTAATAAATATCTTCTTTAATATTTAATGAACGGGCCTTTTCTATTTGAAGTAATTCGCCTTCACTCATTTTTCTTACAGCATCAGAAAGAATATGCAATATCTTATGATCATTATTGTCTAATGAAAGCAATAGCCCTTTTGCCAAAAGATAATCACCGATTAAAACAGTTGCTTTTGCTTTCCACAATGCATATACAGAAAAAAAACCTCTTCGTTCTGTTGCATCATCTACTACATCGTCATGAATAAGAGTTGCAGTATGTAATAATTCAACTAAAGATGCTGCCCTGTATGATGCATCTGAAACCGGCGCAAAAAGCTTTGCTGAGAGTAATACAAACATCGGTCTCAGTTGTTTGCCTTTTCGTTTTGAAATATAGCGGGTAATACGGTCGAGTAAAGCAACTCTGCTCTGTACAGCCTCTCTGAATTTTATCTCAAAGGTTTTTAATTCTTCCTCCAAAAGATGAGTAGGTAGTTGCATTTTTAACAAGGACGGCAAGATACGGAGTATTCTTTTTTTAAGGCAGGTATCAAACAGAACAATAATTTTGGCTTGTTAACTAAAATAAAACCCGTAACTTGCCCCAAAATTATTAACGTAAAAATTTGGTAATTAATGTACAAGTTTTATTTTTGCACATTATTAACAACTAAGTTTTTCATCATCTTTAATCCATTGTTATGGCAAGCAAAAAGTATTTATTATTAGCAGGATTGTTCTGCTTATTCATGTCTGTAGCTTTCGGTCAACGAGCCGGTTCAAGCTACGATGTTAAGGATTCAACTCTTATCCCCAGTAAAAGAATGCCATTGCATTCTCAGTTTCTTGAAGGTTCTTACAATTTCCCTGCAAAACCTCGTAACCAGTGGGAAATTGGTTTTGGTGTAGGTGCGTTTTCGGTAAGTGGTGACTTACCTGCGAAATTCCCAACTCCAGGGTTTTCAGTAAATGTTCGTAAAGCATTTGGCTATGTTTTTTCTTTGCGTCTTCAATATCTCTATGGTATTGGAAAAGGGCAAAGTTGGTTAGCGTCTGAAAACTATTATAAAAACACACCATGGAATAATGCAAAATATAATGCACCATATCGTACTAATAGTGGACAGATTGTTTCTGCTCAGACTTTAGGCGGAGGACCAAACGGAGCTTTGGAACCCGTTTTTTATAACTACAAAACTAAGGTTCAGGATTTAAGCTTGCAAGGTGTTGTTACACTTAATCAAATCCGCTTCCATAAATCTAAAACAAGCTTTGTTGTTTATGGTTTTGGAGGTATTGGTGCAACAGTTTATGATACTAAAGTGAATGCACTGAATGGTAGTGCTAAATATAATTTTAGCCCTATTGGTTCTGGCACTTATGAAAATAGAAAAGATAAACTTAAGCAATTAAAAGCCTTAATGGATGATACATATGAATCTCCAGCCGAAAACCAAGGATCTCGTCGTCCAAAATTATTTGGTAATACATTGAAGCCATCTGGTACTGTAGGTATGGGAATAGCTTTCAAATTATCAAACAGAATTAATCTTTCTCTTGAAGACCGCGTTACATTCATTAAAGA
This sequence comes from Bacteroidota bacterium, assembly GCA_031423175.1. Classification (GTDB taxonomy): domain Bacteria; phylum Bacteroidota; class Bacteroidia; order Chitinophagales; family Chitinophagaceae; genus VBAR01. The sequence continues at coordinate 3,225 of JANPEU010000322.1, read as the reverse complement.
TGATTTATTAGATGGTCAACGTTGGCAGGAACAAGCATGGGGAGACCCCTCGCTTACCCGTGATTTCGATTCATATAATAATGCTTCAATTGGACTTAATTTCAACTTAGGCGCAAAAGCAGTTGAGCCACTTTGGTGGTTAAATCCATTGGATTATGCTTATAGTGAAATACGCAACCCACGGTTGATGCGTTTGCCAAAACCCGTACTACCTGATAGCGATGGCGATGGTGTAACAGATCAATTTGACCAAGAGCAAACTCCTCAGGGATGTCCAGTTAACAGCCACGGTGTTACCTTAGATACAGATGGTGATGGTGTACCTGATTGTAAAGACAAAGAATTAATTACTCCGACATATTGCCAGCCTGTTGATGCTGATGGTATAGGCTTCTGCAAAGTTCCATGCCCGGATTCTACATGTCCAGGTTGGGGTGTAAAAGAAGTTGAAAAAACATGTGCTGAAAAATTAGGTGAATTACCAAGTGTGTCCTTTACAAAAGGTAACAAATTGGATGATGATGCAAAAGCAGCATTAGCTACTGTAGCAAGCAAAATGCGTAATAATGCAGCTTGTAAAGTGGTAGTAGTTGGTTATTGCTCATCTAATAAAAAAGAGCAGCAGTTAAGCTGGGATCATGTAAATGCAGTAATCACTCACATGGTGGAAAAAGAAGGTATCAGCGGCGACCGCTTTATCTTCAGCTATGGTAATGAGGGTGGTGATTGCAATACCGTTGATCTGCGTGCAACTGCAGAAGGTGAAGAAGGTGGTCCAAATACGGTACCAGCCCCTCACCCAAATCTTAGAAAGAATTAAGTTTTTCGTTATACTTTTTGCTGATAGATGAGACCCTCCCTTTTATAGGGAGGGTTTTTTTTCCAAGCAGTGAGTAATTTGGAGAAATATCTTAGGCAATTCTTAACTGAGATGATTTGGCATTTAATATTTTTTCTGCAAGTTTTGCGCTGAACAATTAACTTTGCTGGCTTTTATGAAGAATAACATTTTAATTATTATTGCGGTTTTTTTATTAGCAGGTTGTGGTGGCATCAATAAAATACTGAAAAATAAAGCCCCTGAGTATAAATTGAGGATAGCTGAACAGTATTTCGCAAAAAAGAAATACAGCAAGGCACAGTCACTTTATGAGGATGTCATGCCTTTTTACAGGTCTCAAAAAGAATTTGAGGACATTTATTATAAGTTTGCTTACTGTGCTTATTATCAATTGGATTATGATAATGCCGAAAATCTGTTTAAAAATTTTCTGGAGCTGTTTCCAAACAGTACAAAGTCAGATGAATTAGATTATATGCGGGCTTATGCATATTATAAGCAATCACCAAAAGCTGAATTGGATCAGACAAATACAACAAAAGCTTTAGAGTTGATGCAGATATTTATTAATACACATCCAGGCTCTGCTCGAAATAAAGAAGCGTATGAAATAATTGAAAAGCTTAGAACTAAACTTGAGGTTAAGGAATATAAGAGTGCAACGTTGTATTATGATTTGGGTCAGTTCCGTGCAGCTGGTGTTTCTTTTACCGCTTTGCTTGACAATTTTCCAGAAAGTCAATTAGCAGATGAATACAAATTCATGATCATAAAATCATATTACAAGTTTGCTGAATTGAGTGTCGAAGAAAAAAAACAAGAACGCTTCGAAAAAGTAGTAACAGAATGTAACGAGTTTAATGATCGTTTTCCTGAAAGCAAACTTGGTAAAGAGGTAGAACTTTTATTAAATCTTTCTAATAATAATCTAAAAAATCTGAATAATGAGTAAATTAAGACGTCAGCTTAGCGTTGGCACAAGCAATACCGTAGAGACTAAAAACCTTGACGAAATAAAAAAGAAGACAGGCAATTTGTATGAATCAATTTCTATTGTTGGTAGAAGGGCCAATCAAATCAATATTTCATTAAAAGAAGAATTGCATGGCAAGCTGGATGAATTTGCAAGCCACACCGATAGTCTTGAAGAAATACATGAAAACAAAGAACAGATTGAGATATCAAAGGCTTATGAACGCATGCCCAACCCAGCACTACTTGCCACTCAGGAATTTCTGGAAGACAAAGTTTATTTCCGGAAAAGCGAAAACGATCTTTTTAGTTAACCTCTATTTATAAAACAATTTTCAGCGTCCCGTTAATATCGGGACTTTTTTATTTTATAGTATTCATTTCTGTATTTATACTCCGGGTATTTATCGTTTAATTGTAATATTTCTGATATAAAATTGCCGATATAAATATTACTTTTGTTTAACATGTTATCCGGGAAAAAAATATTGTTAGGTATTACAGGTAGTATTGCTGCTTATAAATCAATTTACCTTGTAAGGTTATTGATAAAATCCGGTGCAGAAGTAAAAGTAATTCTGACACCGTCGGCTAAAGATTTCGTTTCATCTCTTACACTATCTACACTTTCAAATAATCCTGTATTAGTTGATTTGTTTGATGAGCAAAGTTGGGCAAACCATGTAATGCTTGGACGATGGGCAGATGTGATGGTGATAGCACCCTTAAGTTGTAATACACTTGCAAAGATGGCAACCGGATTATGTGATAATCTGTTAATGGCAACTTATCTTTCTGCTACCTGCCCTGTGGCAGTAGCCCCTGCAATGGATGAAGATATGTGGCTACATGCTACAACGAAAGAGAATTTATTAAAATTAGAATCTGCTGGTAATAAAATTATTCCAGTAGAAAAAGGTGAACTGGCAAGTGGGTTATATGGCGATGGTAGAATGTCAGAGCCAGAACAAATTGTTGAATATATTTCGGCTAATTTTTTTTTGAGTAAGCCATTAACCGGGAAAAAAGCTTTGGTAACTGCTGGTCCCACATACGAAGCAATAGATCCTGTACGTTTCATAGGCAATCATTCAAGTGGTAAAATGGGAATGGCAATAGCAAAAGAATTGGAGAAAAGAGGGGCGGAGGTCACATTGATACTTGGACCTTCAGCAATTCCAACATTTGCAAATGGAATAAAAATAATACATGTTAAAAGCGCAGAAGAAATGTTTAACGCCTGCGATAAAATATTTAGTGAAACGGATATAGCAATCATGTCTGCTGCTGTAGCTGATTATACACCAATAACAAAAGCTTCGGAAAAGATTAAGAAAAAAGAAAATACATTTACGTTAGAACTGACAAAGACAAAAGATATTTTAGAAAATCTTGGGCAACGGAAAAAAACT
>JANPEU010000321.1:0-3342 GCA_031423175.1 Bacteroidota bacterium | reverse complement strand
CATTTTGTTTAAATTTATATGCTGCAGATGTAATACCTGACAAAAATGAGTGCTTTTCATAATTGAAGTATTATGTAATTTTTGATATTTTTTATATAATTGACAGCTTTTCATTACGCAGAGGGTTATTCACATCTCCGGAAGAAAGATTGGGTATGACTCCGGTGCATATAGCTTTTGAACTGGTTTCTGTTCCTTCAAGGTCTTAAAAATAATCAAAAATAAAAAGAAAGCTGCCTCAATGGAGCCTGCTCGTCCTTATAATACTTGCAGGGCAAACTGCATTAAAAGCAATTCTGAATTATCCATTATCTTTCATGTGTAACGAAATTTCATGTGTAACGAAATTAAAAAATTAAATGAGCCAGACACCAACAAAAATTAAAGCAATCATAACCGGCGCCACTGGTATGGTAGGCGAAGGTGTGTTGCATGAATGCCTGCAGCATGATGATATAGAATCGGTTTTAGTAATTAATAGAAACCCCTGTGGAGTCTCTCATCCAAAACTGAAAGAAATTATTCATGCTGATTTTTTTAATTTGTCTGCGATAGAAAATCAATTGGCAGGTTATAACAGTTGTTTATTTTGTTTAGGTGTATCATCCGTTGGAATGAAAGAACCTGAATTTTACCGGTTGACTTATACGCTGACAATGAATTTTGCAGAAACTGTTTTAAAGCAAAATCCAGAAATGAGCTTTTGTTATATCTCTGGTGCCAGTACTGACAGTACTGAAAAAGGAAGAATGATGTGGGCACGGGTAAAAGGTAAAACCGAAAATGATTTGATGAAACTTTCTTTTAAAGCAGTCTATAATTTTCGCCCCGGTGTGATAGAACCAACAAAAGGTTTAAAAAATACATTGAAAGCCTATAAATATTTTGGATGGTTAATTCCTGTTATCAGACTTATAGCACCGTATCGTATCATAACATTAAAGCAACTTGGCTTAGCTATGATAAATGCCATGGCAAAAGGATATCAAAAGCAAGTGCTGGAAGTAAAAGATATTATTGCACTGTCAAAACGATAACGGTCATTCGTATCATCGTTCAATCAACACCAATCACTATCTTTAACTCCTTTATGAAAGCAAAGAGAATCGGCAAAAAATTTATTGGTGCAAGCCTGTTCTTGTTTTTTTATTTATTACCGTCACCTACTATTTCGCAATATATTCTTAATGGTGCTGCAGTACAAAATTCCTGTAACTGTTATACACTTACACAGGAAGTAAATACACAAAGTGGTAGTGTATGGAATTCGAATAAAATAAATTTAAATCAACCTTTTGATTTTTGGTTTAATGTATTTCTGGGTTGTAAAAATGATAATGGTGCAGATGGAATGGTTTTTATGTTGCAGCCATTAAGTACAAGTATTGGTACAACAGGTGAAGGAATGGGTTTTGAAGGGATTACACCCTCTGTTGGAATTTCATTGGATACCTGGCAAAACACAAATAGAAATGATCCTGCATATGATCATATCAATATTCAGATAAATGGAATTGTAACACATGGTACCGATCTTGCTGGTCCTGTTCCAATGTCAATAGTAAGTGATGATGTAGAAGACTGCAACTGGCATGTGCTGCGTATAGCCTGGAACCCTGTAACAAAAACATTGACATCCTGGTTTGATGATATACAAAGAGTACAAGCCGTAGTTGATTTGGTAGCAACAGTTTTTAATAATGATCCGTTAGTTTATTGGGGCTTTACTGCAGCTACAGGGGGTTCAAATAATTTTCAGAAATTTTGTACCGCATTAAATCCCGGGTTCTCTACCAATCTTCCGAATAATATTACTTGTATAAATCAACCTGTAATTTTTCAAAATAACTCTCAGTCATTTGGACCTATACAAAATTATTATTGGGATTTTGGAGATGGAACTACCAGTACTTTACAAAATCCGCCACCCCATAATTTTCCTCAACCTGGTAACTATGAAATAAAAATGGTAGTAACAGCATTAGATGGATGCAGAAGCGATACACTTAAGAAAAATGTAGTGATCGGTTCAAAACCAGTTGCAGGATTTAAAATTTTTGATACCTGTTTTTTACAGCCAATCCGGGTAAATGATCAATCAACTACAGCGGTTGGTGTTATTAATAAATGGAACTGGAGTGTAAACGGCGTATTTGCATCTTCATCGCAGCAACCTCAATTCACAGGATTAGCTCCTGGCAATTATGAAATAAAATTAGCTGTCGAATCTGTTTATGGTTGCAAGTCAGATACGGTTATTGGATTTGTAAACATTAATCCACGTCCTGTTATTGCTGCAAATTTTCCGGATGGGTGTATGAATACACCGGTTCAGTTCAATGCAAATCAAATTGATAATAGTACAACCATTTCTCAATGGAACTGGAATTTTAATGACGGAGGCAAATCCGGTTTGCAAAATCCAACACATAATTTTACCACAAGTGGAACTAAAACAATAAATACCTGGGCTATTGCAGGCAACGGATGTTCTTCAGATACAATTACAGATAATATAAATATTGTATTTGCACTGGCAGATGCTGGAATGGATACTGTAATTATATTAAATACTCCTTTTCAAATGCAGGGTAGTGGAGGGGTAAATTATTCATGGGCTCCTTCAACCGGATTAAACAATCCTTCCATCCGTAATCCGGTTGCTTTGCCACAGGATGATATAACATATGTACTCACAGTTACAACCGCAGAAGGATGCATAGCTGCCGATGCAATACAAGTTACTGTCTTTAAAGGTTCAGCTATTTATGTACCTACGGCATTTACGCCCAACAATGACAGGCTGAATGATGAATTGATGCCAAAATATTATGGAATAAAAACATTGGAGTATTTTATTGTTTACAATCGTTGGGGAGAAAAAGTTTTTGAAACAAAAGAAATGAACAAAGGGTGGGATGCAAAAATTAATGGAGTTAATCAGGCATCGGGTACATTTGTCTGGGTTGTGCAGGCAACAGATTATGTAGGTCAAATGCTGAAGCAAAAAGGAGCCGTTACAATTATCAGGTAAGTGAAGAAGTGTTTCAGTTTGCAGAATGTAATGAATGACTTTATTTATAGAGTCTTGTCATTCCGAGGCTTTGCGAGGAATCTCAGAGTAGTTGAGAACCGATAGTATTCTTAAAAAAAAGTCTTAATAATCAAAGTCTTTGAGACACCTCGCTTAGATTATTTTAATTCAAATATTCAAGAACATTTCACTTGGTATGACAAGACTTCGATTGATTGTATATTCAAATTGACGCTTTACATTAAAAGAGAAAATTTTATGAAGCTTAAAATAATTTTAATAATCACTTTTCTTTTTTCATTATTAAA
>JANPEU010000320.1:0-3903 GCA_031423175.1 Bacteroidota bacterium | reverse complement strand
AGTCGGGAGTCAGAAAAACGATAAACCATAAACTCCAAACGATAAACATTTATATTTGACTTCCAATCTCATTCACCAATGCCACTCTTCCAGCAATCTGTTGTAAAAAAATACCTGAACGATCTTGATAAAGATAAAATGCAGCAACGCTGGGCTGCTTTCACTGCTCATTTTCATAACGCCGCCATTCAGCAAAATATACTGAAAGCAAAAGAAGAAGAATACCAGGAAGGTTTTGTACGGGATCTTTTTGTAACCGTACTTGGCTACACACTCAACCCGCAACCCGATTATAATTTTGTACTGGAAAAGAAAACTGAAGCCGACAGTACAAAAAGCGATGGAGCCATATTGCAGGGCGGCAAAGTGGTTGGCGTAATAGAATTAAAAGATACCGCCACTACCGATCTTGATAAAGTGGAGAAACAGGCATTTGGTTATAAGCACCGCCATCGTGACTGCGCCTATGTTATTACCGCCAATTTTCAAAAGCTGCGTTTTTATATTAATGATGCTATCGAGTATGAAGAGTTTGATCTGTTTACATTAACAAGGGAACGGTTTGATCTTTTGTATCTCTGCCTTGGCGAACAAAATATTTTTAAAAACCTGCCGCTGCTGATAAAGCAGGCATCGCTTACGCAGGAAGAGGCGGTTACTAAAAAACTTTACTCCGATTACTCCGGCTTTCGCAAAAAACTGTTTTATAATATTACAGAGCTGAACCCGCAGCATTCAAAAATTGAACTGTTTCAAAAAACACAGAAACTGCTCGACCGTTTTTTATTTATTCTTTTTGCCGAAGACAGGATGCTGGTGCCCGCCAACTCTGTACGGAAAATATTGCAGCAGTGGCAGCAACTGAAAGAGATGGATGCTGCACAGCCGCTTTACCAGCGGTTCAAACTGTATTTTGGTTATCTCAATACCGGGCGGCAGGATAAGGAAGAAATATTTCCTTACAACGGCGGCCTCTTTGCTGCCGATGAAATATTAGACAGTATAAAAATTAATGATACCATTTTATACGACAGTTGTATTGCCTTAAGCAATTATGATTTTCAAACAGAGATAGATGTAAATATACTCGGCCATATTTTTGAACACAGCCTGAATGAACTGGAAGAACTGCAGGCCGAAGCCGCAGGCAATGCAATAGATAAAGCAAAAACGAAAAGAAAGAAAGACGGCATTTTTTATACACCCCGCTATATTACCAAATACATAGTGGCCAATACCGTTGGCGCATTATGCGAACAAAAAAAACAGGAGCTTGCCATTAATGAAGAAGTGTTTGCCTACCGCAAACAGAAAGATAAAAAAAGAGAAAAGCTGGTAAAACTGCTGGATGATTACCGCCACTGGCTGCTGCAACTCACTATTTGCGACCCCGCCTGCGGCAGTGGTGCATTTTTAAATCAGGCATTGGAATATTTAATAGCCGAGCACCGGCATATTGATGAACTGAAAGCAAATTTATTTGGCGATGCTTTTGTGTTGACCGATTTGGATAATGAGATACTGGAAAAAAATCTTTTTGGCGTGGACATAAATGAAGAAGCCGTAGAGATTGCCCGCTTGAGCCTTTGGCTGCGCACCGCAAAAAAAGACCGTAAGCTGAGCAGCCTTACCAGCCATATACAATGCGGCAATAGTTTGATAGATGACCCCGCCGTAGCCGGTGATAAAGCATTTAACTGGCAAAAAGCATTTCCAAAAATATTTCCGGTTAAAGAAAAACAACCTTTTCACATCACGTTCGTTACGCATTACAGCCGGCGTAATGAAAGAATGGATAAATACAGGGTACCACACAAAGAAGGTTTTTGGATGAATGAAGAAGCCGAACTGCTGATAACCGGTTATATAAAAGATGTGGTAATTGAAAACAATTTTAAAATACTGGCCTATAATATTTGTGGCGACCATGTACATATGATGATAGTAGCAGAGGAAGCGGAACTGCCGGAAATAATGCGGAAGATAAAAGGCAAAACATCACAACGGTTCAAAGAACATTTGCAGGTGCCAAAGGAAGAAGAGTTTCATTTGTGGGCACAAAAATATAATACTACCTGGCTCAATACTGCGGAGCACTACAACAATGCGATTGCCTACATAGAAAACAACCGCAGCAAACATGAGCTTCCCATCAACAAGGGGTTGCAACCCCTTGTACAAAGCATGCTGACCACCGAAGAAGCTGCCTACGCCGTAGAATACAAGGGCGGCTTTGATGTGGTGATTGGGAACCCGCCGTATGTAAAAGTTCAAAATTTAAATCATATTGAAATTGATTGGCTTAAAAAAAATAAAAGTGTTGCTCATAAGAGAATTGATATTTCATTAATGTTTATTGAACTTGCTAAAAATATACTGAAAACTAAAGGCTTGGTATCGTTTATTACTTCTAACCAATTTTTGGTTGCTGAGTATGGCAGAAAAGCAAGAGAATTTATTTTAAATAAGTATCGGATTAAGAAAATAGTTGACTTTGGAGATTTGCCAATATTTGAAGATGCTTTGACATATGTAAGCATATTTACATTCAGCAATGAGTCTTCTGAAAATTTTTTATATAAAAGAATTGATTCAATTGAATTGGCAAAACAAGGAACTTATTCTGAATTCACAGAGGTAGATTTATCAAATCTTTCAGATGAGTCTTGGGTTTTGGGTCACAATGCAAATATTGAACTACTAAAAAAGCTTGCCAATTTTACTCCTCTCGAATTATTTGCCAAATGCAATTATGGTATTATTAGTGGCAATGATGATGTATTCATTTTCGATAATGAAAAAATCAAAGAAAACAAAATCGAGGAAGAGTGTTTGCTCCCGTTAATAAGAGCAAACAACTGTTACAAGTATGGATATTCTGATTTTGACTCAAGGATATTATATCCTTACGAATTTCAAAATGGTGATACTGTCTTAATTTCTCTTGAAAAATTAAAGACCTCTTACCCTAATACTTATACATACCTGATTTCAAACAAAGAGTTACTTGAGCAAAGGAAAGATTCAAGAACAACGTTTGAAAATACAGATAATTGGTATTCTCTTACTCGTTTTGGCCAGCTTGAAAAATTTAGTCAAGAAAAAATTGTCTTTCCCGGAGAACAAAAGGAAGCAAAATTTGGAATTGATATTAATAACTCAGGATATAGTGGCGCAAGAGTTTTTAGTATTACTCCGATAGATAATAAGATTTCTATTAAATATTTGTTGAGTATTTTAAATTCACGGCTTTTTTCATTCTATATCAAATCAAAGTTTCCGCTCAAACAAGGCGGTTATTATTCTATGTCTTCCACTTTTATGGATAACATTCCAATAGTTGAAAAATCATCTATTGATCAACTCCCCTTTATCGCCAAAGCCGACATCATGCTGGCAACAAACAAAGAGCTGCAAGAATTAAAGCAGCCGTTATTGCAATTGCTGCAAAGCAATTTTCCGGCTGTGCAGGTAAATAAAAAATTAGAGCAATGGCCATCGCTTTCTTTTGCCGATTTTTTAAAAGAACTCAGCAAACAAAAAATAAAACCCGCCCTGCCGCAGCAGGCAGAGTGGATGGGTTATTTTGAAGAACAAAAAACCAAAGCATTGGCTTTGCAAACAATCATTGATACAACAGATGCAGCAATAGATGAAATGGTATATGCGCTGTATGGTTTATCAGATGAAGAGATAAAGATTGTGGAGGGTAATGAAAAGGAATAGTGCAGGGATTCCGAATCGTTAATATATCATCAATCTCTTAGTGTCTTGTCATACCGAGCCTGATTAAGTGAAATTTTAATATTGATGAATCTCAGCGAGGTATCTCATACGCTGCGAATGTCTGATAGCTGCGGTGTATGAGATACCTCAACTATTTTTCCCTAAAATTGTGTGAGT
>JANPEU010000319.1:0-2321 GCA_031423175.1 Bacteroidota bacterium | reverse complement strand
TTCAACCGTGCAATAGAATTAAAAGAACCGGCCATTACTTTTTTATTAGTGAGACATTACGATTTTTTAAAAATTAAATATTTAAACCTTGTACAGTTAATCAGGAAGGTTAAAGCAATTCTAAATCTTTAATATAATTTTCGAAGGGGCAAGAAGTAAATCATTTTTGTTGCCGAAAATAATTTTCAGATACTATTATCTTTTCACGGCTTCAATAACAAAATAAGGTTTACAAAGACAAGGATTTCCTTGTCTTTGTAAACTGTAAAAAATATTTGAAGTGGAAATTAAATAACAATCACACTGTTGCTGCCACCAAATTCATTTGGAGCTACGGTATCAGCTTCTGGTTCGTTCAACCACTCTTGCTTATTTACGCGGTATTTAAATTCGTGTTTTGAATCTTTTGGTAAATTAACATCTGCACTGAAACTGCCATCTTTCTTTTTACTCATAATGATTGATTTCTTCCAGTTACTGTTCAATCCCAATATTTCAATTGTTTCAGCATTTTCTACATTAAAAGAAAATTTTACTTTACAATAATCTTTTGTTTTGTAATAAGTCTTTTGTACCATTTTTTAAATTTTAAATGAGCGGTTAATGTTCAGCTTGTCTTTTGAGTTATTGAGAACTCAAAAAAAACAGGTTATCGAAACTTAATACCCGCATTTGGTAAAAGTAACCCGGCTAATTGCATGAGTAATATTATTTTTAAATTACCAACGGTTGTTATAGCAGAATGAATGTTGATTTGCAAAAGTTATTCAGCATTTATTAAATAATGTGGATATTTATTGATGAAATAATTTGGTTGATTTGTTTTTTTATTTTCCTGATTAATAATTATTTACAATGACTCAAAAACAATTTGGAATTTTTTCGTTGCCGGTTCTTGTTGGTTCACTTGGTTTTTTTGTTGACATCTATGATCTTTTACTGTTTAGTATCGTTCGTAAATCAAGTTTCAGGGATTTGGGTGTTGCAGAGGATGCTATGAAAACAATCGGCGAAAATATTATCAGTTGGCAAATGATTGGATTGACAATTGGCGGAGTACTCTGGGGTATGCTCGGTGATAAGAAAGGAAGAAAAAATGTGTTGTTTGGTTCTATCCTGTTATACTCACTTGCAACAATTGCAAATGGTTTCGTTACCGATGTAAACCAATATACATGGCTTCGCTTTATTGCCGGATTAGGATTAGCCGGCGAATTAGGAGCAAGCATCACACTTACCAGCGAATTACTGCCAAAGGAAAAACGGGGTATCGCTGCCACTATAATTGCAACAAGCGGAGTAATGGGAACCATCACTGCTTATTTTGTATATAACTTAAGCGGAGAAGATTGGCGGCTTTGCTATTTCATCGGCGGTGCCATGGGTTTGGCTTTATTATTTTTACGAGTACGGGTTTTGGAAAGTGGTATGTATGATAAAGTAAAAACATCAACCGTTCAATTAGGTAATTTTTTAATGTTAATAACAAACCGCGAACGTTTTTTCCGATACCTGCGGTCAATTGTAATCGGATTGCCGGTTTGGTATGTAATTGGAATTTTAATAAGTTTCTCCGATGAATTTGCAACCCGGTTCGGAATAAAAAACTTTGATCAGCCAAAAGCATTAATGCTTCAGTATGTCGCTTTGGCTTTTGGAGATTTAGCAGCCGGCTTCATAAGCAACTTCATTAAAAGCCGGAAAAAAACATTATTGCTGTATTATGGAATTCTTTCAACATTTATCTTTTTGTTTTTTGCACTAAAAGGTGGGGGTAGCGCAACTAATATGTATTTGCTTTGTATGGGACTTGGTTTTGGTTCCGGGCTTTCCGTTTTATACATTACCATGAGTGCAGAACAATTTGGAACTAACCTGCGGGCAACCGCTGCTATCTCTGTCCCGAATTTAGTCAGGGGTTTTTTGCCATTGATGATTTTATTATTTCAGTTTTTGAGAAACAAAATATTTATCGGCGATTATATCACCGCTGCATGGGTTACCGGGCTGATTGTAATTATTGCCGGGTTTATTTCTGCAGTATATACAAAAGAAACTTTTGGTAAAGATTTAAATTTTGTTGAAGCATAAACGAAAGTTTAACTTGTGGCATGGACAAAAGAACTTTTATTAAAAATATTTCAATTATGGGTATTGGTATTACTGCGGGCAACCCGCTGGATGAATGGGTAAAAAAATATGAAACTACGCTGCCGGGTCAGCTTGCTGATGATGAAATTTTTTGGGAAGGCATCCGAAAAGGATACCGGATCAAACCGGATTATATCAATCTTGAAAATGGTTATTATTGTTTTCTTCCA
>JANPEU010000318.1:0-3477 GCA_031423175.1 Bacteroidota bacterium | reverse complement strand
TTTAAAAAAATCAACAGGGGGATTTCCCCCCGCTGAATGGATAAGGACTAATGAACTATTTATTCTGCTTTTTCTTTTGCTGCTTTATTTTCGGCACCTTTTGTACCACCTCTATGTGTTGCTTTTATAGCGGAGAACTTTATTTTTAATCCAGCTATTTTATTATTATCTCCTTTTGGAAGTTCTTTTTCCACTGTATTCTTCCGGGTATCCAATGCCTCGTACAATACTTTTATTTCATCCCAGTCTTCACGGCTATAATTATTTTTATTGTCAGCCACCGTGTTTACAAAATTTCTGTAGATGCTCAGTAAATTATCTGCAGTAGCAAAAGAAAAACTCATATCGGAGCCAACTACACCTTCACCAAATAATTTGTTTCTTAAAACCTGTCTGAAGTCAGGAGTTGTAACTACTACAACTGGCTCTGTTTCTTTAATCTTAATTTCGTAAGTGTTTTTTAAAGCAACATACTGTACTTTACTTTCCTCAACTTTTGCTTTTTCAGAAGCAGTTAATGTGGCGTTTGTAGTATTAGATTTCGCCACTCTTACCTGGTAGCCATTATCCAATTCTGTCCAGTAAGCGGATGTATAAACAGGAGTGAGGCCTTCCACCGAATCCACATAGCTGTTTACATTCATGGCATCTTGTTGCGCTTCTGTTACCGTGCTTTTGCAGGCAGTAAAACCTGTTACCACCACTGCCGCACTAATTAGTACATTAATTTTTTTCATTTTTTAAGTTTATATTTTATTTATTTTAGAAGAATGTATTTACTGTTTTACAAAATTTATATAGCTGCCCGATAATTTAGCGGTAGTAGGAAAATAAAAACTCAAACCGGCGCCAATTAGACCTTCACCAAATAAGTTATTTCTTAATACGTGCTTGTAATGGAAGTAACTGCCACAGTTGGTTCCGGTTCTTTAATATTAATTTCATAATTTTTTTTTATAGCGATATACTGAACTTTGCTTTCTTTTACTTTTGCTTTATCTGATGCATCCAGTTCGGAAGTTGTAGCGTTTGATTTTGCTACTCTTGCCTTGTAACCCATCCTTAGCACTTCCCAGTTAGCCGATGTATAAACCGGAGCCAGGCCGGCTATCGAATCTACATAGCTGTTTACATTCATAGCATCCTGCTGTGCCTCCGTTAATGTTACCTTGCAGGCGGAAAAACATGTTATTGCAAAGGCAGCGGTAATCAGTAATTTATTTATTTTCATTATTTGAAATTTTATCCTTTGTTTGTGAAGCAATTTTGAGTTTTCATTCTTGTTTACGATTCATCTTTTGTACTCCTCACCAATCCAATGCCTGTTATAAAAAATAAAAGACCGAGTACACCGTAAATAATCAACGCTTTCATGTCGGCAGTGCCACCACGGGTATTAGCAAATACTACAGCGGTGTAAATAAGGCCGCCTATTCCAAGTACAGTAAGTATTACACCAAATATTCTTTTTACGTTCATCGTTTTTATTTTTAAATGATAAGGTGCAATAATAAATTTGCGAAAATCAAAGATGAATCATTTAGTTACGGCAGGTGTTACACAACTTTTTAATTGAGTTACATGATTCACGTATGAAAACCGGGTTTTGATATAACATGAAATAAAGTATTGGTTGGCTATATTTTCTCCATCTGGCAATTCAATTTCTTTTCCATCTTTTTTATCGAAAAAACCAATGATGATTTTTTGTAAACGGGGCTATTTATGGAAACAACCCGGATAGAAAAAAAGGCTGGCCTTGCGGCAGCCTCTTTTGAATTTTGATTTCTTTAATTTATTATGGCCTTGTAACAGTAGCCATTTGAAGAGCTACCGCAGTTTGTGCCAATAATCCTCCGTTAATAGATGCGCCTGTATTCAAAGTAATGCCTGTCTGCCCCAATATGATTCCTTTAAACTGACTGGTCGTTCCTAAGGTAACGGCACCTGCTACCTGCCAGAAAATATTCTTGGCTTGAGCACCTCCGCTCAGGATAATATTCTTCGCTGGACTTATATCAAGAGTCTGTGCAACCTGGAATATCCAGACATCGGTCGAGCTACCCGAAATTGTAATATTCCCTGTGATAGTAACTGCAGTCCCCCATGTATACACGCCAGGTGTAAACGTTAAGCCACTAAGAGTTCCACCGCCCACATTTAAGTAAGCTTGAGTACTAGTAGCAATGTTGGTAGGACGTCCAGCGGCGTCAGTGTATGCAGTTTGCATAGCACCTACAGCCGAAGTTAACCTGCTGGCATTAGTCAATCTGCAAGGAAGTGGACCGGCAGCATCTACTGAGTATATTCTACCTGTTACTTCTGCACAAGTCAAATGTATTGCAGCACCTGTTATTGGACTTGCTCCAACATCTCCGGTAACGGCTGATGGATATACATCAGTAATACCAGCTTTTGACAGAATCGAAAAACTACCTGCAAGCCCAAGGTTTACTGCTGCCAGACTTTGCCCTCCAGGACTTGGTGGCTTTTTTGCGGCTATTTCTACAGACGATAAATTGGAATTCATTTCTTTTTTACAACTTCCAAATAGTCCAGCAAATAGTATTGCTACCGCTGGTAATAATAATTGTTTTGTACGCATGATCTTATATTTTAATTATGAATAAATTTTAACTTAACAAAGTTCAGTCCTTAAGTTGCTGTATATATTACACAGTATTAGAAATAAATTACATCATTAAATCTGCCGAATGGATACAAGAGATGGTTGGATATGCTTAACACAGACTAAAGAATGCTGGATTATACCACTCCATCCTTCAATAAAATTTTATTTTTTTTGTAACGGAAAACGGCAGTGATGATTTTTTTGAAGGATCATTAAGACAGTTGCAATTTTACAATTTATCATCAGTACCGATAGTCATCTGTATATTTTTATCAGGCAGGAATATAAATATCAAACTGTGCACCTTTGTTTAATTCGCTGGTGGCGGTAATGATGCCGTTGTGGTTCTCAACTATTTTTTTTACAATGGCAAGTCCGATGCCGGTACCTGCATATACTTCTTTGCCGTGTAGTTTTTGAAACACTCCGAAAATGCGTACACTAAATTGTGGTTCGAAGCCAATGCCATTATCTTTAACGGTGATATGACAATAATTTTTTTCAGGTGAAAGGTTTTCGTTTTTTAGTTTATTACCTTTTACAACGTTACTCGTTATTACGATATGTGATGGTATGTCCGGGTTTGAAAATTTAAGTGCATTGCTTATAAGATTGTACATCAACTGGCGAAACTGAAATGCAATAATGTTGGCCGGGCAGAGTCCGATGGTTTCTATTGTTGCATGCTTTTCCTGAATAGTATCTTTTAGCTCGGTTTTTACTTCTTCAACAATTTTATGGAGGTCACATTCTTCAAAATTGAGTTCGGTAGTGCTGATGCGGGAGAAAGCCAGTAAATCATCTATCAATTGCTGCATTCTTCCTGCTGCTAATTGCATTCGCTG
>JANPEU010000317.1:0-6225 GCA_031423175.1 Bacteroidota bacterium | reverse complement strand
CTTAACGGCAACAGCCACACCCAAAGTGCAAACAGATATTGTAAAAAATCTGGATTTACAAAATCCCAATATTTTTATTTCCTCTTTCAACCGCTCGAATCTTTATTATGAAATTTTACCGAAAATAAAAAAAGCACAAACCGATGAGAACATTGTTCGTTTTATAAAAAGTATGGGTACTAAAAGCGGGATTATATATGCACTCAACCGAAAAACAACTGAAGACCTTGCTGGAATTTTAATGGCGAATGGAATTAAGGCCGTTGCTTATCACGCAGGATTTGAAGGAAAACTAAGAACAGAAAAACAGGACCAATTTTTAAACGAAGACGTACAGGTGATTTGTGCCACAATCGCTTTTGGAATGGGAATCGATAAACCCGATATCCGTTTTGTGATACATTATAATATACCCAAGTCTATCGAAAATTATTATCAGGAAACCGGTCGTGCCGGACGAGATGGGTTGGAAGGCAAATGCATACTTCACTACTCGCATAAAGACGTGCATAAACTGGAACACCTGATGCGGGACAAACCACTCAGCGAACGTGAAGTGGTTACTCAATTAATAAACGAAACCGTATCCTTTGCAGAAAGTGGTGTATGCCGCAGAAAAATTTTATTGCGCTATTTTGGTGAAGAATATACAAAAGAAAATTGCGGGTATTGTGATAACTGTAAACACCCGAAAGAAAAAATAGAAGCAAAAGATCAGGTAGTGCTGATGTTAAAAGCAATTAAAGCATTGGATGAGCGATTTGCAACCGACTATGTAGTGAATATTGTAATTGGCAAACTCACCCCTCAAATACAAATGTACCGTCATGATGTGCTCAAAGAATTTGCCTGTGGCAATGATCAAACACCCCATTTCTGGAACTCATTAATCCGGCAATTGTTACTGGAAGGAATGCTGATAAAAGATATTGAACAATATGGTGTATTGAAATTTACAAAACGTGGCGAAGATTTTTTGAAGAAGCCAAAATCATTCAAAGTTGTTTTAAACTTTTTGTACGAAGAAGCAAATGCCGATGATGAAGAACCTGCTGAAGTAACCGCCGGGGCTGCACTCGATGATCAACTTTTTAAAATGCTGATGGAACTCCGTCAAAAAGAATCAAAGAAAAAAAACCTGCCGCCGTTTGTTATCTTTTTAGAAAACTCGTTGCAGGATATGGCAACTCTGTATCCCAGAAATATTACTGAACTGGAAAAATGTCAGGGTGTAAGTAAAGGAAAAGCACTGCGCTATGGCAAACCTTTTGTGGATATTATTGCTCAATATGTAGAAGAAAATAATATTGAACGGCCCGATGATTTTGTAATGAAAAGTGTAATGAATAAAAGCGGGTTGAAAGTTTTTATCATTCAACAGATCGATAAGAAAATGCCGTTGGAAAATATTGCCAAGAATAAAGACATGAAAGTGGATGAATTGCTGGAGGAAATGGAAACAATAGCCGCCAGTGGTACCAAACTCAATCTGAATTATGCTATTGAACAAATGCTGGACGAATATGACCAGGAAGAAATAATGGAGTATTTCAAGCATTGCGAAACATCGTCTCTGCAGGTGGCACAGGATGAAATGGCAGAACATAATTTTACCTGGGAGCAATTAAAAATTATGCGAATAAAGTTTTTGAGTGAATACGGTATGTAGAGAAGAAAAAATATAAAAACTAAATAACAAGAAACAAAAAGCGTTAGTACTTTTGTTGTTTTGACCCGGCAAAAAATTAATTAGCGTTTTTAAATAATACGAAGTGATAAACAGAAAAGATGCCCCTCCAATAGTAGATGCTGTTGATTTTAAACTTTCATTAAAGCCATACGAAAAATTTGTTTTAAAAAATGGAGTGGAAGTATATGCTGTAAATGCAGGTGCTGAAGAAGTGCTGAGTTTAGAATGGGTGTATAATGCCGGTAATTGTTATGAAGAAAAAAACCTGGTTGCAGCATCAGCAAATTTTTTATTGCGTAATGGCACTTCAGGCAAAACAGCCTTTCAACTCAATGAACATTTTGAATATTACGGGTCGTATCTGAACCGTGCCTGTCATCATGAAACAGCAACGATTTCATTACATACCCTAACCAAACATGTAAACGAATTACTACCTGTAGTACGGGAAATGATTACAGATTCAATACTACCCGAAGAAGAATTAAGCACATACAAACAAAATCAAAAACAAAGGCTGAAAGTAAGTTTAAAAAAATCTGATTTTATCGCTGGCAGAGAAATAGATGTTTGCCTTTATGGAAAAGATCATCCCTATGGTAAATATTCAAGCCTTGAAGAGTATGATGCACTGCAGCGGGATGAGTTGATGAATTTTTATAACCGGTTTTATAAAAATGGAAAATTTATAATTTTTGCTGCAGGCAAATTGCCGGTTAACCTGGAGCAATTATTAAATGATCAGTTTGGTGATTTGCCAGTAGGAAATATTTCTCTTTTGCCAAATAAAATAACTCCTGCAATAGAAAAAAAATACAGAATAACCAATGATTCAGCAGGTGTTCAGGGCTCAATCCGTATTGCAAGGGAATTCCCCAACCGGCATCATCCCGATTTTTTAAAAGCACAGATATTAAATACACTCTTCGGAGGTTTTTTTGGATCAAGGCTGATGAGTAATATAAGGGAGGATAAAGGATATACTTATGGAATTCATAGTTATGTTCAAAACCATATACAATCGACCGCATGGATGATAAGCACCGAAGCCGGTAAAGACGTTTGCGAAGCAACTATTGCAGAAGTGTATAAAGAAATGAATTTACTTAAAACAGAACTGGTTGAAGATGATGATCTGAAATTGGTACAGAACTATATGATGGGTTCTATTCTTGGCGATCTGGACGGGCCCTTTCAAATTATTGCCCGATGGAAAAATTATATTTTAAACGGGCTTGATGAAAGCTTTTTTTACAACGCCATCAACACGATAAAAGATATTACTCCAACCGACATACAACAACTTGCACAAAAATATCTGAACCCAGAAGAATTTTATGAGATGGTAGTGGTATAGTTGTTGAAAGTTTAAGGTTTAAAATTGTTGATAGCAGGTAACTCATAACTTTGAACCTGCCTTTGCCGGTCAGGCAGACCCGCAACGTTAAACTTTAAACATCAGACGTTCATGAACTTCGATAAGAAAGATTTATCCAACGAACAACTTATACATTTTTACCGTTCACTGCTTTGGCCGCGGATGATTGAAGATAAAATGCTGGTATTACTTCGGCAGGGAAAAATTTCAAAATGGTTTAGTGGTATTGGACAGGAAGCAATTTCTGTCGGAGCAACATTGGCATTGAATGCTGATGAATGGATAATGCCTTTGCACAGAAATCTTGGTGTGTTTACTTCCCGTAATATGCCTTTGAGCAAATTATTTATGCAATGGCAGGGTGCAAAAGAAGGATACAGTAAAGGAAGAGAAAGAAGTTTTCATTTCGGGAATAAAGAACATCATATCTGCGGGATGATTTCACATCTCGGACCGCAATTAGCGATTGCAGATGGAATTGCATTGGCTTATAAACTTCGTAAAGAAGATAAAGTTTCTCTTGCATTTACAGGTGATGGTGGAACCAGTGAAGGTGATTTTCATGAAGCATTGAATGTAGCGGCTGTTTGGGATTTGCCTGTAATATTTGTTATAGAAAATAATGGGTATGGTTTATCTACTCCGGTAAATGAACAGTACCGTTGCATAAGTTTAGTGGACAAAGCAAAAGGATATGGAATGGAAGGTGTGGTGATTGATGGTAATAATATTCTTTCTGTTTACGATACAATTAGAGGCGTAAGTGATTATTGTATAAAAAATCAAAAACCTTATTTAATTGAGTGCATGACCTTTCGGATGCGTGGGCACGAAGAAGCAAGTGGAACTAAATATGTACCGCCGGATTTATTTAAAATTTGGGAATTGAAAGATCCGATTAAAAACTATGAACGTTTCTTAATTGAAACCGGTGTGATAAACGAAATGAAAGTAGCGGAGATAAGAAATGAATTTAAGAATCAAATAGAAAGTGAATTAAAAATTGGTTTTGATACAAAGCCAGTCGTTGCAGATACTGAAGAAGAGATGGAAGATGTTTTTCAGTCGTCAGTCGGTAGTCCGCAACCAGCAGTCACAGTCGTTGACAATTCAAGTCCGTCATCTGTCATCCATCAACCATCATCTGATAAAAGACTGATCGATGCAATTAAAGACGGCCTTCATCAATCCATGCAACATCATCCCAACTTAATATTGATGGGGCAAGACATAGCAGAGTATGGTGGTGCATTTAAAATTACCGAAGGCTTTGTAAATGATTTTGGAAAAGAACGGGTAAGAAATACGCCACTTTGCGAAAGTGCAATTGTTGGTGCAGCACTCGGCTTATCATTAGAAGGATTTAAAAGTGTAATGGAAATGCAGTTTGCCGATTTTGTTACGGTTGGTTTTAATCAGATTGTAAATAATCTTGCAAAAATAAATTATCGCTGGGGGCAACATGCTGATGTGGTAATACGAATGCCAACAGGTGGCGGAGTTGGAGCTGGTCCTTTCCATTCACAAAGCAATGAGGCGTGGTTTACAAAAGTGCCGGGGCTGAAAGTTGTTTACCCTAGTACACCGATGGATGCAAAAGGATTAATGATTGCAGCTATTAATGACCCTAACCCGGTTATGTATTTTGAACATAAGGCACTGTATCGTTCAGTTAGCGGACAGGTGCCTGATGAATATTATGAAATAGAAATTGGTAAAGCAAGACATGTTAGAGATGGTGACGAAGTTTCTATAATTACTTACGGAGCAGGTGTGCACTGGGCAGAAGATTATGCAGCCGAGCATCCCGAAATATCCATTGACATTTTAGATTTAAGAACATTAGCCCCGCTTGATTATTTTGCCATACGTGCAGCAGTGCAAAGAACAGGACGAGTTTTGATATTACACGAAGACACTTTAATCGGAGGCATCGGCGGAGAAATAGCTGCATGGATTGCTGAAAATTGTTTTTCCATACTTGATGCGCCGGTGATGCGTTGTGCAAGTTTAGATACTCCCATTCCATTTAATATTGAGTTAGAGAAAAATTTTATGGCGAAAGGGAGATTGGATGAAACAGTAAAAAAATTGCTGAGTTATTAATTTTAGTTATGCCAGATATTTTTATTATAGCAGGATGCAATGGTGCTGGAAAAACAACAGCAGCCTATAACCTTTTGCCAGAAGTTTTTAAAACAGTTGAATTTGTAAATGCAGATGAAATTGCAAGGGGTTTATCACCATTCAATCCAGCAGGTGTTGCTTTCCAGGCAGGCAGAATTATGCTGGAGAGGTTAGAGCAGCTAGTTAAAGAGTATCAAAGTTTTTCTTACGAAACAACTCTCTCCGGACTCACTTATCTAAGTTTTATTAAAAAGGCAAAAGAGAAAGGATATGGTATTACTTTCTTTTTTGTTTATCTAAATAGTGTGGAACTGGCTATTGAAAGAGTTTCTATAAGAGTTAGCAAGGGAGGACATTCAATTCCAGAAGATGTGATTGTAAGGAGATATTTTAAGGGGTTGAGTAATTTTTCAAAATACGCTGAAGAAGCAAATGATTGGTATGTCTATGACAACTCCGGAAAAAATTATGAACTTGTGGCTAGCAGAGAAAATGATGAAAAGAAAATTATTAACTTTGATATATTCAAAATAATCGCCGGCGAATGAAAAACAGCAAGAAAAGAGAAAGTCTTACCGGTAAAATACAAATTGCCCTGGACAAAGCAATTGTAAAAGTTGTTGCTGAAACAAAAGCTAAAAACTCCTACCTGGTAGTTGCTGATAAAAAAGGCAACATCAAAAAAATTCCTGCTAAAGATTTATAAACTCCTATCCGGTATTTTTAAATTCCCCTGAACTGGCTTGATTTTTAATATGCACATGTATTGAGGAGCGACTCACTGGATAATTCTTTTCCTTTCAGCAATGTACAGGAGGATAATTTTATGGCGATGGGAGACCGGATGAAATAATTAATAAATTATTGAGTTATTAAAAACAACAGTTTGTAAAACAAAACACCCTCTGAAAAAATCAGAAGGTGTTTTTTTATTTTTCATAAAGGTTCATCAGTTTATCCGCATATCCCGCATACCACGTTCCATCATCCTCGGCATATTTGGCATACCGCCCTGTTGTCCGCCACCCAT
>JANPEU010000316.1:0-27211 GCA_031423175.1 Bacteroidota bacterium | reverse complement strand
ACCACTTTTGCAAAACGAATAATCTTATCGTTCAGATAATATCCTTTTACTACTTCATCTAATACTTTTCCTTTCAATTCATCTGAAGGGGCAGGTATTTCTGTTATTGCTTCGTGCAAGTCAGTATTAAATTCTGTATGGATACTTTCCATTTCTTTTAATCCTTTTGCCTGTAATTTATTTCTCAGTTTATGAAAAATAAGGGTAACGCCTTTTTTCAATTCTATTACATCATCACTCGTTTCCAATTGTTTTTGTGCACGGTCGCAATCATCCACTACATCCAATAAATCGGTAATCACTTCTCTGCCTGCAGTCATAAATTGTTCAAGTCTTTCTTTTGCATTCCTTTTTTTATAATTATCAAACTCTGCAGTTTTGCGTAGCAATTTATCTTTTGCTTCATCCAACTCAGCTTTCAATTTTTCCAGTTCCGATTCTTCCGCTATTGGTTCATTCAGATGATTGATACCGCTCATATTATCGTCTGAATTGATATTAAAATCCTGGTCGGTTACCGGGGTAATTGATTCTTTCTCAGTCATATCTTTTTTTGCCATTTTTTCTTAATTGGGTGCAAAGGTAAGGTTGGCAACAATACTGCCAACAGAGGTTTTTGGACAATTTGTCTATACGTATGTCATACCTCCGAAGGTATGGCATACGTTGTTCCAAACTATGGCATAGGTTTGCAGCTATGGTAAAGGTTTATCTCAATAAAAAAATATCACCGCGAATTGCTAACGGACACCCCTCAATTTATAATAATGAAGTAGACCGTGTAGATGGAGCTGTAAGTGGGGGCGAGATTGTTGAAGTTTTTACACACGACAAGAAATTTGTTGGAAAAGGATATATTAATCAAAAATCGCAAATATGGGTACGGCTGCTTAGCAGAAATAAGACCGAAGAAATAAATGAAAATTTTTTCCTTCGTCGGATTCAGGAATGCTGGGATTATAGAAAAAAAATTGGCTATACAGAAAACTGTCGCCTTGTTTTTGGTGAAGCAGATGAATTACCACAACTGATTATTGATAAGTTTAATGATTATTTTGTAATCCAAACACTTGCATTAGGAATTGATATTTGGAAACCAGCAATTGTAAATTCACTACAAACTATTTTTAATCCAAAGGGAATTTATGAGCGAAATGACATACCGGTTCGTGAATTAGAAGGAATGCCACAACAAAAAGGGTTTTTATCTGAATCATTTGATACAAAAATTGTGATAAATGAAAATGGTTTAAAATTTATTGTTGATATAGAAAATGGACAAAAAACAGGATATTTTTTAGATCAGCAAGATAATCGCCGTGCCATTCAGCATATTGTTAAAGATGCTGATGTACTCGGTGCATTTACTTATACAGGCACTTTTGAAATTCACGCAGCCTATTACGGAGCTAAGTCTGTTTTAGGAATTGACATATCAGAAAATGCAGTATTGCAGGCAAGAAAAAATGCCGAGTTAAATAATCTTAGTTCTGTTTGCAATTTTGAAACAGCAAATGCATTTGATGTATTAAAGCAATGGGGCAAGGATGGAAGACAATATGATGTGGTGATGTTGGATCCGCCTGCCTTTACTAAAAGCAGGGAAACGATTGATAAAGCGATTGCAGGGTATAAAGAAATTAACCTTCGTGGAATGAAATTACTTAAGCCAGGGGGATTTTTGGTAACATCATCCTGCACCAATCTTGTACAACCTGCACTTTTTTTACAAATCATTAGTTTGGCCGCTAAAGATGCACGAAGAAAAATCAGACAGGTTTGTTTTCAAACGCAATCAGCAGATCATCCCGCAGTACCGGGTATAGAAAGTACTAAGTATTTAAAATTTTTGATTGTAGAAGTGCAATAAAAATAAAAGGGAGGCTATATTACTTCGAAACCTGAAACTTTCCTGACTCGACCAATCTTCCATACAGGTCTGTAAGATGATAAATATAAACACCTCGGCTAAATTCATCAAGCATGATGGTAGTCTTTTGAGAGAAGTTTTGTTTTTCAAACATCTTTCTACCCAGAAAATTATAAACAACTAATGCGTAAGTAGTATTTGAGTTTTTTACTAGCTCGATATTTATATACGAAATAGCAGGAACTGGATAAGTTTTTACAATCCGTTCGCCAGGTGTTGCAATTGTTCTTGTAGTTTGTCCATTTGAATAACTAAAAGTTGCAAAAACAAATGATAATATGAAGAAAAGGCGTTTCAACGATATATCTTTTATATTTATTGCATAAAAGTAAACCAATTTCTTAGTTCATCTAACGTGAAAACCACAATTTTTTATGAAAAATCACTATAATATGACAAACGGAAGGCTTAATTCAATGAATAAGTTCAGGTCAATTGCTCCAGAATAGTATTTATTGCTTTAAAATCAGGAATAAGCCCAGCATTTTCCAACACTTCAGCATACTGAACTATACCTTCCATATCAATTACAAAAGCAGACCGTTTTGATACACCTTTCATATTATAGCCAAACATTTCATAGATGGTTTCATAAAGTTTCGAAACATCTTTATTAAAATCGCTGAGTAGAGTAAAATTGAGTTGCTGATCTTCTTTATACTTTGCCAGGGTTTGAAGTGCATCAACTGATATGCCAAAAACTTTTGCATTTACATTATTATACCAGCCAATATTATCTCTTACGGAACAAAGCTCTTTTGTACAGGTACTGGTAAATGCCAATGGAAAAAATAGTAGCAACACATTATGCCCTTTTAGTTCAGAAAGTGTTATCTGGGTTTTATCACTTGCATATAAAG
Organism: Bacteroidota bacterium; assembly: GCA_031423175.1. Taxonomy (GTDB): domain Bacteria; phylum Bacteroidota; class Bacteroidia; order Chitinophagales; family Chitinophagaceae; genus VBAR01. Next base: position 24,421 of record JANPEU010000316.1, on the reverse strand, counting down.
TAAAATCGGGAGCAGCTTGTCCAATCTCAATTTTCATAAGAAATTAATTTTGTGTATAAAAGAAAATAAGTTTTAATAATGTTTCTGGTATCTTCAAATTAACAAAAAACCTTTCAAAAGGTTTGATTTATTTTAAAAAGTTTTTATCACCCAAAATCAACGATTATGAAAAAGTACATTACCGAATTAATCGGAACATTTTTTTTAGTATTAGCGGTAGGCATGGCTTCAACAATGGGAGCAATGGCACCCATTGCAATTGGAGCTACTTTAATGGTTATGATTTTTGCAGGGGGTCACATTTCTGGTGGTCATTATAACCCTGCTGTTACATTAGCAGTTCTTATTCGGGGTCGTATTACGATGGGCGATGCATTGAGTTATATTGGCAGTCAGTTAGCAGGGGCATTGCTTGCTTCATTCGTATCTGGATGGTTACTTGGTAATCCTGAAATCATCGCTATGAATCTGCAGGAAACAACAATACAAGCATTAGTTGCAGAATTGCTCGGAACGTTTGCGTTAGCTTATGTTGTTTTAAATGTAGCAACGGCAAAAGCAAATGCTGGAAATAGTTTTTATGGATTAGCAATTGGATTAACTGTAACTGCGATGGCTTATACATTAGGCGGTTTTAGCGGTGGCGCATTTAACCCCGCTGTTGCAGTTGGACAAAGTTTATCCAATGCCTTTGCCTGGAGCAATATTTGGATTTATATCGTAGGATGTTTCGGCGGCGGAGCCTTAGCTGCTTTGGTATTTAAGATGAATAATAATGATGATAAATAATTAAATTTTATTTCCCATAAAGACACAACTCATAAAATATTTTTGAATGCTTGCACTTTATGTTTGTGTCTTTATGTATTTTTTTTAAAACCGGGGGCACCGCATATACTCAACTGTAGAATTATTTTTTTTGAAACCAGAATAGGAGATTGATAATTCGAAACCCCCACGACCATAACTGCTGGGTTTCAATTTCGAAATATTTACATCATAACTCAATGCAACAGAAAAAGGATTGTAATCTATTTTTACTACGGGTACCAACGCATCATTCCATCTCATGAAAGCACCCCCATGAATAACGTATAATGGATTCTCCGGATCATCTCCCAATTTTAACCCATACAAAAAGCCACCAATTATTTCTTTTGTACCTCCTTGTGAACTATAATCTCCCTGAAGCGTAATAAAAGAATTATCAGCTACAGATAATTTTATTCCGCCACTAAAAACATATTTCGGAATCAAGGTAAAATTTGTGTTCTGATAAAACGAATTTTTCGGTTTATTGAAATGATGATACGCTGCGCCAATAAAAAAATTATTGTCGGCGTTTGCATTTACTTGCGAGTTAAGACTGATTCCTACACTGCCATCAGCATAGGAGTAAGAAGGGGTAGAAAAATTTTCACCATCTATTCCAAAATCGTATTGACTATTCGTGGTCATTTTACTTCTGTCAAATCTTCGGTTTACAATACCGCCCATAAAGCCAAGTGATAAATAACTATTCCATTCATTGCTCAGCGATTTATGATAATTCAATGCGGGCAGCACCTGCGTCGAAGTCCAACCAATTGTTCCAGCTTTATCATAAAGTAGTTGCATACCGGCAGTAACAAAATCATTTCCCTTTCCAATCGGCATTTTAAATTCGGCATTTACCGATCCGGTTTTATAAGCATTCGTTACACTGTTCCATTGGTCACGATACACAGCTTGCACACGAATATCGCCTTTAAAAATTCCGGCAAGCGAAGGGTTGCGAAGTAATGGTGTTTCAAAAAATTGCGAAAAGTGAATGTCTTGTGAGTGAGCAGTGAGAGGTAAGTTGTGAGTAAGTACAACGGCAAAAAAAATTTTTATAAGGTGTTCAGCTATTTTTTTAATCCCGGCTGCATTGCTGCTATGTTCATCCGTTGCGTCGCATCTTGCCGACGTTTCAGTCGGCATCCCGATAGATATCATCGGGACTTGTACGTTCTGATCATAACTCAGCATATTCAAAGACTCACTTGTATTCATGACTTTGTTTTTTGATGAAGAAACTCTGTCAATTAAAAACTGAACATTAAACCCGCCTGCCGGACGGGCAGGTATTGAGTATTGAATATTCTTTTTCATTAATAATTCAAATTATTCATAGTATTAACGCAATATTTCCATTAATCCGAATCAAATCTCCGTTCTCACAAAAGACTTCCGCTTGATAGATATATACATCCGCTAATTTTTTTCCTTTATAAGTTCCATCCCATCCTGAAGCAGCGTCATTAACTGGTATATTATTTTTTTCAAAAACTATTTCGCCCCAACGATTAAAGATGCGCAACGTTTTTACTCTTTCCAATCCTTTACCTCTTGGATAAAAACGGTCATTGTTGCCATCGCCATTTGGTGAAAATGTATTGGGGATAAACAAATTGCCGTTTTTACAAATTACAATTACTTCTACGCTGCCTGTATTCTGACATCCCTTTTGATCTGTATATAAAACATTATACAGTGTATTCAATTTTGGTCCTGCATCTGGTGTTGGACAGTTGCTACAACTCAATCCTGTCGGGGGAAACCATTGCCAGCTTATAACATTCGGAGAATAGGTAGCTGGTATTGTAACAGGAAAACCATTTTGTACCGTCATTTGTCCCGGAAGTGTTGCCGTTGGTAATGGGTTTACAATAATTGGATTCACCATTGTATCCTTACATCCGCTGCTATTTGTGGCAATGGCGGTTACATTAAAATTTCCTGCCGAAGTATATGTTTGTAAAGCAGGATTTTGTAAAGTGGAATTATTTCCATTTGGAAAACTCCATGACCATGTAACCGAAGAAGTATCAGCTCTTAAAAATATTCCTGAGTGTAAAATGGATTCGTTGATACAGATTTCATCATCACCATTAATATCAATAAGCGGACTGAATACAATTTTAATAAAATTATTTTTTTGTATTGTATCAATGCATCCGGTTTGTGTTTGCACAGATAAATTAATATTGTAGAGTCCTGGGGCTACATAATTATTTACCGGGTTTGATTGTATAGATGTATTGCCATCACCAAAACTCCAATTATAGTTTATTATGGGGTCACTGGATCTTGTAGAATCAGCAAAATTTACAACAGCACTATCACAGAATAAATTGTTGCTGATACCAAAATCTGCTTCTGCACCCAAAACAATCACTGTATCAATTCCTGTTACAGGAATTAAACAGCCACTCGGATCCTGCATAATCACCCGGGGGATATAGTTGCCAAAAGATTGATAAATATGTGAGCTAACAGGACCGGGTGTAATCTCGGTTGTACCATCACCGTAATCCCATAAATAACTATATACACCTTGTGTAATTAGATTAAAGCTTGCATTAAGTGGTGCACATCCGATAAATGCAGGATAGTTCAGCCTTGTTGCTGTAGTATCATAAATAGTTATTGTTTTGAAAACCGAATCGAGACATCCACCGGGGCTCGTAACAGTCAATTTTACATTATAGATTCCGGGTAAACCAAAATAGTGAACTGGATTTGTTAATGATGATGTTCCATCACCAAAATCCCAAACGACGGATGAAAAATAGTTAGAGTTGTTTGTAAATTGAACTTGCAAAGGAATACACGAACCAATGGAATCTGAAACATTGAAAGCTGCATATGGAGTATCTACTTTTATATATAAATTTCTGAATAAAGAATCTTTGCAGCCAAACAGATCATTGATAAGTAGTTTAATAGTATAAATTCCATTTACAGCATAGTTATGAATGGGAGAAATAGAAGTTGAAGTATTACCGTCTCCAAAATCCCAATTATATGTAAGTGTGTTGCCAGTTGATATGTTATTAAATACAACCGGAGCCCCCGGGCATGTTAATGAATCTGCAGTATTAAAATCTGGAACCGGATCAGTGGTATTTATAGTATCTAAAAGTGTAATACTATCTTTGCACCCAACAGCGTCGGTAATTATTAGTCCTACCGAATAAGTTCCGGGATTTGGATAAAGATGATTAAAGGGTGGTGAAGTATAGCTTTGTATATTTCCATCACCGAAATTCCATTGCCAGTTTGTAATTGCATTTGTACCATCTGTAGTGGAAAGGTCATTAAAAGTTGTTGTAAGCCCTGCACAGCCGGATGAATTAATAGCATTAAAGTTTGCCGTAGGTCCGATAATGGTGATATAATTCATTCTTGTTACCGTATCTGTACATCCATTCAAATCCGTCGTAATTAGTCGTACAGTATATGTTCCGGATAAAGTATACGAATGTAAAATTGTATTTGTAGTTACTGTGTCGGAAAATCCATCCCCAAAATTCCATGTATAACTACTGATGTTTGCAATATTAATATTTGTTGCAGTAAAATTTACATTACCGGTTCTGCATAATGTAGTTTGTGGAGCTGTAAAATCAGGAAATTCTTGAATCGTCTTTATCGTTTGTACAAGAGAATCTGTACAAGCACCATTTGTAACCGCAAGTAATACGTTATAACTACTAAATGAAGCGTATGTGTGCACAGGGTTTTGTAATGTACTTGTAGCTCCATCACCAAATTCCCAGCTCCAGGATAAAGGAACGACAGACTGATCGGTAAAACTGAATTGTAACCGGTTGTTACAATTTGGAACTGGCGTAAAACGTGCAATAGGTGGTAACACCTGAATAAAATTTGGAATCACAATAGTATCAGGACATCCATTATTCGTTGCAATTAATGTTACATCAAAATATCCTGTATCCTGGTAAGCATATATCGGATTTCGTACAATTGATGTACCCCCATCGCCAAACTGCCAGAACCATTCATTTGCCGGAACAGAAAGATCGGTAAACGAAATAGGTTTTTTTGCACAAACAGGATTCGGAGCTGCTGTAAAGTTTGCTATAGGTTTTGTCCCTACTCTTACTGCACTATCAAGCACTAATGAATCAGTACATCCTGTACTTGTAGTGATAAAAAGCTTTACTGTAAATGTTCCCTGCACCGGATAAATATGCGTTGGAAATTGTAAAGGAGAAGTAACACCATCCCCAAAATCCCAAAGCCAGGAAGTAACAGCATCGAGAGAAGTTACAAGTGCTATTGGCGAAATAGTTAAAGGCACACATGCTCTTATTGGTAATAACGGTATTGAAATACTTGCTCGTTGTATCCTTATATAGTTTGTTTTAACTATCGTATCTGAACAGCCAAATGCATTTGTTGCAATAAGTGTTACAGTAAATGATCCTGTAGTAATAAAAGTGTGAGATGGATTTTGCAATGTAGATGTACCGCCATCACCGAAATTCCATTGCCATGCTGTAGCACCTCCAGTTGTAAGATCTGTAAAGTTTGAAGTAAGTGGCGGTTCGCACCTTATTGTATCTGGCGATGAAAAATCAGCAACAGGTTGAGGATTGATAGTTATATTCTGCAGCATCGAATCAATACAATTCGAATAGGTATTGAATAAACGAATTGTGTATAAACCTGGTGTTACATAACTATGAGAAGTATTAATTGTATTGGCAGTATTGCCATCTCCAAAATTCCAAAAAGATGAAATAGGTACCGGAGAAGAAGTATTGGTTAAAGAAAAAACCTCCTGGGTACAAGCACTAAAAGGTGCATTAAAAGAAGTAATGATACCTCCAATGACAATAGGTGTTGTTATTCTGTAAGTATCAACACACCCAGCACTGCTGGTAGCAGTTAATGTTACGATATAGGAACCGGCAGTTGTATATGTATGAATCGGGTTTTGTGCAATTGACGTATTTCCGTCACCAAAATCCCATAGATAACTTAATACACCGGGTCCGGTAGATGTGTTAGTAAAATTAATATCGGCGGGTGGTCGGCATACTGTGGGAATCGTATTAGTAAAGCCTGCCACAACACCAACGGTAACATTAATATAATTTGGCTTAACCACTGTACGGTTGCATCCTTTATCATTTACTACAGTAAGTGTAACCGTATAGACTCCTGCAGTAGTATAAGTTACTGTTGGGTTCTGAAGCGTAGAGGTTACTCCATTTCCAAAATCCCAGTTCCAGCTTATATTGGTATTCCCTGTACCGGCAGTTGATGCGTCTGTGAATTGAACGATGAAGGGGAAACAGCCTGTTGTAGTATTCGCAGAAAAATTGACAACCGGATTTTCGTTTACAGTAATATACGCAGTCCTTGAAAGTGTATTTGATCCAGAATTATTTGTGGCTGTTAATCTAACTGTATATGTACCAGGAGTAAAATAAGTAGCTGACGGATTTTGAAGTGATGAGGTATTTCCGTTTCCAAAATCCCAGTTCCAGGATATAGGATTACCGGTAGATAAATCTTGAAAATTTATAATAAGTGGCGAGCAGCCGGATTGTATATTGGCAGTGAAATTTGCAACCGGAGATTGCCCATTAGAAACGGATATAAAGAATAACAAGGGAAGAAAAATTCCCAAGCTGCGAGAACAAGTATTAATAAAATCTTTTTTCAATAGGTTATTTTTTCCGGAAGCATTTAATTGTCAAAAACCACTCCATATAGGGGGATTAAAAGAAATGATTTTAATTCTTTTAATCTGGGCTGTTAAGACAATCTTTGCGTCAGGTCGTTTAATTCAAAAGGTTAGGGAAAAATAACTCGTCTATATAAAAACTTACTTATAATTTATCCAATCTCATGTTCTTTACAGTTGCTCCAACTGTTTGACTTGCTACTACATAGGTCCAACTGCTATTAATTATGTTCCAGCTTCCATTTATATACAATAGAGGATTAACAGCCGCAGGAAAATCTGCAGATGTTGTCATTGTAGTTGCATTTCCATCCCATGTTCCGGTCTTCACTACTGCTCCATTTTTTATTGCATCTACTGTTTTATTGCTATGGTATTGAAATTTGTAACCCGTAAAATCGGAAGTAATATTTGAACTATTTAATGTAAAACTGGTTATCTGCCATTGACCATTGGTCATGGCTTGTATTACAAGATCTTGTTGTTTGTTTTCAATGGCTTTTTTACATCCACTAAAAAATGTAATTAAAAAGAAAATTGGAATAATTTTTTTCATAAGTTTCAAAAAATAATGGTGGTGCAAAATAATCATATATACCCGCAAATGCAACAGGGTTTTTTACCATATTATTAGTTACGGTTTTTACGTACAACCCGAATTCGTTATTTATTTCTTGCCAATTAAAACAATTTTATTTTTTTATAAAAAGCAAAAACCCAGTTTCAAGAAAAACTGGGTTTTTATATACCAAATTATATGAGTTATTATTTGGGAAAACCCGCAGCAGCCATCACTTCTCTCAATTGTTGTGTATGTCTGTTGCTATGTGCTGCAATCATCAGGCAAAGTTGATAACTATCAATGTATCCAAACGGAAGTTGTACTACATGGTTTCGGAGATCTTCAGTTGTTGTTTTTAAATATTGAATATGATCCATCCGGTTTTTCTTAAAATCTGCAATAGCCTCATCCAGGTTTTTAAAACCAGTATTCTTTGGTTGAATTGGCTCTGGTGCCGGAAATTTAGTAGTTCTGTCTTGTATCATTCCAACAAATTGTTCGTCAGTTACTTTTATCTCTGCTCTTTTCTCCGGGTTGGCAGGGGCCTTCATTGCTCCTTCCAGCATACCCCATAACAATTTTTCAGCACCAGCAATATGGAATGCACATTCTTTTACACTCCATCTATCTGGTGCTGCTTTAAAATCTAATTGCGCCTCAGATAATCCTTTTACAGCTTTCAAAAAATCTGTTTTTGTATCTTTCATCAAAGTTGTACCATACTTTCTTTCTTTTTTAGAAATTGTAGAATCTTTTAGTGTGCCGGCAAGGCCTGAAATAACCAATAGGGTCAATAGAAGGCGACCTTTTGTTCGTTGTAACATAATCTCATTTTTAAGATTAAAAAATTGGACTGTTATAGTATCAGGGGGTGCGGAGAACGGGCGGAAAAGGTACAATAATTTTTGATTTGGCAAAGAATGATTTATGAACCTATATTTTCTCTAAACCAACTTATCTTTCAGCAATGAAAATTTCAGAAATCGAATCTTTTCTAGAATCATTAGCTCATCCTTCACTTCAGGAGTCGTATGATAATACTGGTCTGATAACAGGTAGTGCAGATTGGAGCTGTACTGGTATTATTGTTTCGCTGGATGCAACTGAGGCAGTAGTAAACGAAGCAATTTTAAGGGAATGCAATCTTATAATTGCACATCATCCAATTATTTTTTCGGGGTTAAAAAAAATAAATGGGAAAAACTATGTGGAAAAAGCGATCATTGCTGCTATAAAAAATGATATTGCTATCTATGCCATCCATACCAACCTGGATAATGTGATTGAAGGGGTAAATGGTAAAATAGCAGAGATGCTTGATTTAAGAAATTGTTCTGTTTTATCTCCAAAAAATAATACACTCAAAAAGCTTTTTACATTTGTGCCAATCGAAAATGCAGATCAGGTTCGTAAAGCAATCTTTGAAATGGGTGGTGGGCAAATCGGAAATTATTCAGAAGTTAGTTTTAATGTAGCCGGAACCGGAACATTTATAGCTGGTGAAGGAGCAAACCCTTTTGTAGGTAAAATAGGAGAGCGGCATACAGAAAATGAAATAAAAATTGAAGTCATTTTCCCATCTTTTCTTGAAAATAAAATAATAACGGCATTAAAAACGACCCATCCATATGAAGAAGTGGCTTATGATATTGTAAGTCTTTCGAATCAACATTCAGACATTGGAAGTGGACTAATTGGAGAATTAAAGTGTGAAATGGATGAAATCATTTTTTTACAACAGATAAAAAATACTTTTAATATTTCTGTAATCCGGCATTCAGAGCTTTTACATAAACCAGTAAAAAAAGTAGCGGTATGCGGCGGCGCCGGGAGTTTTCTAATTAGTTCTGCAATAGGCGCCAGTGCTGATTTCTATATAACCGCTGATTTGAAGTATCATGAATTTTTTGATGCCAACTCGCGGATGGTTATTGCCGATATAGGCCATTACGAAAGTGAGCAGTTTACCGTCGATCTTTTGAAAGATGTTTTGGCCAAAAAATTCCCTACATTTGCCGTCCTTAAAACCGGGGTCGTAACTAACCCGGTAAGGTATTTCTGAGGTTGTCAGAAAATTAGAAATACGAAGCGACAAAAGTTCAAAAAGTTGATGAAGCATTTTAAAAATGATTATTCAATTTGGAGTAATGATTTGAATTAAAAAACATTTACAAATAAAAAAAAATACATGGCACACGTAAAAGAATTTTCGGTTGAAGAAAAATTAACCACCTTGGTTAATCTCCAAAAAATTGAAAGTAAGCTTGACGAAATTCATATTCTGAAAGGCGAACTTCCGATGGAAGTAAGCGATCTGGAAGATGAAATTCAGGGATTGCATGCACGTAAAACCAGAATTGAAGAAGAAATAAATGGCGTTACAGAATTTATCGAACAGAAAAAAGAAGGTATTAAGGAGGCGCAGGCATTTGTAAAAAAATATGAGAAGCAAAGTGAGAATGTAAAAAATAACCGGGAGTTTGAAGCTATCAATAAAGAAATTGAAATGCAACAACTGGAAGTGAAACTTTGCGAAAAACATATTAAAGATGCAAACGATGAAATAGCTGAGAAAGCTGAAACATTGGAGAAAGCAAAAAAAGCAATTGCAGCTAAGGAAAGTGTACTTACCAATAAAAAAGGTGAGCTTGAAAAAATTATTGCTACCAATGAGAAAGAAGAAAAACATTTTAATAAAATGGCAGTTGAAGCAAGAGAACATGTAGATACAAGATTGCTGATGAGTTATGAAAAAATTCGTAAAAGTTATCGAAATGGATTGGCCGTTGTAGCCATCGAACGTGATGCTTGCGGTGGATGTTTCAATGCCATTCCTCCACAAAAGCAAAGTGAAATTAAACAACATAAAAAAATTATGATTTGTGAGAACTGTGGCCGCATATTAGTGGATGGCGATTTACACGCTGCTGTAGAAATGAAATAATATTCCTTTTTTTTATTTCCCCCGGTTCGTAAAAGAGTCGGGGGTTTTTTTATATTAGAACTGTCAGTTGATTTTTTTATCTTTCTGTTTCCAAACTGACGAGCAGCAGGGTCTATAAGGCTATTTATATACTCTCCTTAGCACTCACCGAATTTTCCTTAATTTGCTTCAACGAATGTTACAGAAACTTTCTATACAGAACTACGCTATTATTGATGAACTGGAAATTGATTTCTCGGGCAAACTCAATATAATTACCGGAGAAACCGGTGCTGGAAAATCAATCATACTTGGTGCATTGGGTTTGATATTGGGCGAAAGAGCTGATAGTTCAGTATTAGTTTCCAAAGAAAAAAAATCAGTAATCGAAGGTATTTTTGACGCCAATGGAAAAATTGAAATCAAAAAATTTTTTGAGCTGTACGATTTCGATCTGACTGATGAATTGGTAATTAGAAGAGAAATAGCCACCAATGGAAAATCGAGAGCTTTTATTAATGATACGCCTGTTACGCTTTCACAATTGAGCGAACTCAGTTCGATGCTTGTGGATTTACATCAGCAGTTTGACACATTAGACTTAGGGGAATCAAGTTTTCAACGCGAAGTATTAGATGCTCTTGCAGGACATGTAGCTAAATTAAGTGAGTACAAAAAAATTTTTTATCAATGGAAGATACTTCAAAAAGCATGTGATGAGTTGAAACAACAAAAATTGCAATTTGATAAAGAAGCAGATTATAATAAATTTCAATTCAACGAACTGGCAGAAACTTCTCTGAAAGAAAATGAATTAGAAGATGCAGATGCTGAATTTAAAATGCTAAGCAATGCAGAAGATATCAAAGCCGCCATAGAAAAAGTCTATTTTGATTTGAAGGAGTCTGAAACTCCAATCGTACAACAGTTAAAAATTTTAATTAATCAATTAAATAATTATTCATCCTTTCATCAGGGGTTGTTTCCAGTAATAGAGCGATTGCAATCCAACCGGACTGAACTGGTGGATATCGCAGATGAATTAAGCAATATCAGTGCACAAATTAATTACAGCCCACAGCGGATAGAACAATTAAACGAAAAAATAGCAACGGGCTACAAACTCCTGAAAAAACATGGGGTAAAAACCACTCACGAATTAATTACAATAAAAAATGAATTAGAAAACAAGTTACGGGCCGTATTAAATATTGATGACGCAATTCGTCAAATGGAAATTTCTCTCGTGGAGTCTGAACAAGCTTTATCCCGTTATGCAAAAGAAATAACCAACAACAGAAAAAGTCAAATTTCCTCCTTTGAGGAAAGGATAAATAAATTGTTGAAGCAGGTTGGCATGCCGGGTGCAAAAATTAAAGTTGAAATAAAGGCAGCAATTGATTTTAATGAATATGGATGTGATGTTATCGAATTTTTATTTGATGCAAATAAAAGCGGACATTTTCAACCTTTACGTAAAGTAGCAAGCGGAGGTGAATTAAGCAGATTGATGCTTTGTATAAAATCGCTGGTCGCAAAAAAGATTGATTTACCCACTATGATTTTTGATGAAATCGATACCGGTATATCCGGCGAAGCAGCAAGACAAGTTGGAATAATTATGCAGGATCTTTCAACCAGCAGGCAAGTCATTTGTATTACCCATCAACCACAGATAGCCGGCAAAGCAGATGCTCATTATTTTGTTTATAAAGAAATAGTGAAAGACAAAGTGAAAACAAATATCCGCCAACTAACAACCGAAGAAAGAATAACCACGATTGCCAAAATGCTGAGTGGCGAAAAACCAACAGCCGCAGCCATTGAAAATGCAAGAGAGATGGTCATGAATTAATAATACAGTATGCAAAAGATCATTGTCTTCCTTTTAATCATAGCATTTCTTTTTATAGCTTATTTTTTAAATATTTATTTTCAACAAATAATAAGTCCAAGAAAAACGTTTGGCAGACTACTCTTGTATTTTTTAGTAACTGTCGCAATGATTATCGGCTTATCTTTCTTAATGATATTTGTTATCGGACAACTCTTCCCAAAGGAGATTATGAAATAACAATTACTTCTTACATTTACTCACAATTTTTAAAACTACAATTATGTCAAATAGTTTACTGAAAGGAAAGAAGGGAATCATCTTTGGTGCGTTAGATGAAAAATCAATTGCATGGAAAACAGCATTGAAATGTTTTGAAGAAGGTGCACAGATTGTTTTAACCAACGCTCCGGTAGCACTGCGGATGGGAGAAATAAATAAACTGGCTGCTGCATGTGGTAATGCCCCTGTCATAGGTGCCGATGTAACTAATATGGAAGATTTGAAAAATCTGTTTGAAAAATCAACAGAACATTTTGGTGGTAAAATTGATTTTATCCTTCACTCAATTGGTATGAGTATTAATGTGCGGAAAGGGAAGCCCTATACTGAAATAAATTATGAATGGAATGCCAAAACCCTGGATATTTCTGCTATGAGTTTGCATCGTGTATTAAGAACAGCATGGGATATGGATGCAATTAATGAATGGGGAAGTGTAGTTGCTTTAACATATATCGCTGCACAACGGGTTTTCCCCGATTATAACGAAATGGCTGATGCAAAAGCATTGTTGGAAAGTGTAACAAGAAGTTTTGGCTATAACTATGGTGTAAAAAAGAAAGTAAGGGTAAATACCATTTCTCAATCGCCAACAAGAACTACTGCGGGCAGTGGTGTAAAAGGGTTTGATGGCTTTATTAATTATGCAGAGAAAATGAGTCCGTTAGGAAATGCTTCATCAGAAGATTGTGCAAATTATTGTGTAACACTCTTCAGCGATTTTACAAAATATGTAACCATGCAAAATCTTTTTCATGATGGAGGATTTTCTTTTACGGGTGTTACACAGGCGGTAATCGAACAGATGGAAAAATAGATTTTGAGAAAAAATAATTTATGTGTAAAAAAAACGGGTATCAGATGATACCCGTTTTCATTGTTGAAATATTTTATTATTTCAAATGCTTTGAAATCAGTTTTGCCATATCAAACATAGATACTTGTGCTTTGCCACTGAAAACAGGTTTCAATTTTGCATCAGCATTAATGTTCCGTCTGTTGGCTTTGTCCTGCAAATTGTTTGCTTTAATGTAAACCCAAAGTTTTTTTACTACCTCAGTACGTGGTAATGGTTTACTTCCTACTACTTCTGCTAATGCTGCGCTTGGAGTAAGCGGACGCATAAATGCTGCAGATGGTTTACGTGCAGATTTCTTTTTTGCTACTTTTTTAGGTGCTGCTTTTTTTACAGCTTTTTTTGGAGCCGCTTTCTTCGCAGCTTTCTTTGCAACTTTTTTTGCCATGATTTTTAAATTTTGTTTTTAATGGATGTAAGTACCCGGCATCAAATATAGTTGTTTTCGTATCTCAACAATATGAACTTGCTTTTTTCGTCAACTATTTTTTGCACATCAAACCCCCATTCTCCGAAGGGAAAATGGTTTTTGCCCAATAGGGAAAATGGTTTTTCATTGGAGAAATCATCAATTTGTCAATGAAGATAGATGGAATGACGGGGATAATTAATTGGGGATAACAGTAGCTGGTTAGCTGATTTTCATTGGGGAAATGACAGGGTTTGTCCTGAAAAATCATTGAATTTTCAATGAAATAAATTTGGAAGACTTGGGTAATTGATAGCATTTGCCAATAGAAATTTGAAATATTATAACTAAATATAGGAAACAAATATTTTTTTATTTCTTCTACGGCATGTATTTATCCAGCTTATTGGGGAGTAAATAAAGTATCGGTGTAATTACAAAAATGCCGATACTAATATGAGGATTCCAGAATGAGATAACAAATGCAATTGTATAAACAACCGGTGATATAAGAAAAAGTACTTTTGCTTCTTTCTTTACTTCAAGGGGTAATTCACGGGTCATCAGTGTTGGTTTATTTATGCCATAAAGCCACTGAACATAAAGAGAAATATTGCATAAACTTAGATTCAATCCATATATCATGATGGCATACCATTGGAAAGTTGCATGTGCCAGCAATCTAGTACTGAAAGGCACCAGGCAAACAATCATATAAAATAAAACACCAAGAAAAATAAAGTAGCGGTTGCTTTTGCCAATATATTCAAATAGCATACGATGCCCAAACCACATAATGCCAAGTACTATAAAACTGATGACATAACAAAGTAGCTCACTCCAGGTATGATGAAGTGCATTTAATAATCCGGTTAATCCCGGCTCTTTTATTACAGGAAGCTCTAGTTCAATTGCAAGTATTGTCATCGCCACACTAAAAATTCCATCGCCTAAAGCTTCAAGGCGGGATGAATGCATCGGTAGTTTTTGATTGTGTTCAGTCATAATCAGTAGATAAGTAATTCTATTCCATAATAAATTTATTAAGAATTATTTGTATCAGTTGGTTGTTGATGAAAAATTTTCGATAATAATTCATAAAGCTCCGGATGTTTTGATTTTAATAAATCGGGTCTCTCAAAAAAATATTCCGATACTACTGCAAAGAATTCTGATTCATTTGTAGCGCCATATGGATTGATATCCGAATCTTCAGCCAAAATTTCTTTTATATTTTTATGCATCAGTTGTAACCAGGGCAGGATATATTTTTTCTCTAATAAAAACTCAGGAATGCCATCAATAGCTCCATCTGTTTTATCAACCAAATGCACAAATTCATGAATAGCTGTATTTGTTTTTCCGGACTTATTTGTGAATGCCTGCCGCAGTTCATATTGGGATAAAATCATAATATGATTCAAAGCGCCACTACCTACCATACCCAGTACATTTCGATCTGTGCCTTCCTGTTCAAATTCATGACTGAATGAATCAGGATATAAAAGCACTTCATGCAATTGAACATATTCCCATCCCACAAAGGCAAAAATGGGAATGATAGCACTGGAAGCAATCAATACTTTATCTAAATCTTCAACTGAAGTTTTTACTCCTGTAATTTTTACCTGGGATAAAAAAGTCAGCATACGGGCTTCAAAATGTTTTTTATCTCCATCATTTAATTGAAAATAAAATGGTACTTGCTCAGTTAAAATTGCCCGGTATGTTTCGGGAAAATGTTCGGGTACTGCAATTTTCTTTTTTCGTAGAAAAAAATAAAAAATAAAAATAAATAATGCTGTAAGAATAACAGTAATGATGCTTAAAGTATCCATAGCTTTGATGAAAATAACAAAGAGATTTGGAATTCAGGTATTCAGAGGTGTTTAATAGTTTGTTTTTTTTAAACTTTTTCTATGAGTCGTATTAATCCAGAGTTGGATATTATAAAAGATATACTGGAAGCTGTGCTGAAAGAACAGCCGCTTTCATCATTTACCCAAAGTTTACTGCACCAGTACATCGAAAGAGGTGGGTTGAGTAAAAAACAATTGCAGGGACTTTATAGCAAAGCACAGAAAATAAACAAAATTCCGGTAGCAAAACTTGCAACACTCGAAGCTATCATTCTTCGAAAGCATTCAAAGCATAAATCAGAATTGCCCGAAAATGTTCCGCTTTATACAAAGAATGAGGAGAATGGAAAAATGATTGATACAATCCTTCAAAAATATCCTCAGCATAAACGGGTTTTATTTTTAAAATTGAAATATGATAATAATGAACCGTTCAATTCTGCTGAGCAATTGGAGTTAGAGAAATTTACAAAACTACTTACCCGGTAAAATAAAAGAGTATTTGATCTTACGTAAAAAAAATGAAGCGGGAATTAGTTAACCCCCGCTTTTTATTTTTCAGGGTGCAGTTATTTTACTTCCGGCTGTTGCATTGATGGTTGCAAGCATTCTGCCTTTTGGCAATTCGCTGGATGTATAATAAAGATTCAGCTTCGTATTGTTTTTTATTTTTAAACTAAAAATTTCTTTTACGCCGCATTTCATTGATGCACTGGCTTCAGACACATCTGCAAATTTCCATTCTTTTAAATTTTTATTATCTAAGTCCTTTATGGTAAGCACTCTATCTTTTCCCACCTTGCCACAATGATGGTATTTAACTGACAGTTCACCATTCAAACTTTTTTCATCAAGGTTGATTGTTTGCACTTTGTCCATGTCATTGCCAAATTTTTGGAGGACTAATTTGTTGTTGAGATAAATTTGAAAACCTTCGCCGCCGGAAGGAGAAATAAAAGAAAAAAGATAAAGACTGGATATTGCCAGTAAACCGGCAACCACCCAATTTGTTGTAAGAAACTTTTTCATGACTTTAATAATTAAGTTTAAAAATTAAGAATGAATTTCATTCTCTGTACAGTACAAAGAAATACTGTGCAGCAGACTGAAAAAACTAAGTTTGATGAAATGCAGTTCTAACTTGACCTTATGCGATGAGTTATTTCTTTTTCCTGCTATTAATTAGTTATAACAGGAACGTAATTAGCAGTATTCCACCGGAACCATAAATGAGATAACTGAAAGGCATATTACAAGGTACGAATAAAAACAAATTGGGATCAAGGTCTTAAAACATACAAACTTTCAGATAAAATGTTTTCAGTAACTTGAAACAAATTAGAATCTGATTATGACTAAAATTTTTTTGCCTGTAGTAATACTTTTTGGAATTTGTATTTCCTGCAATGAACCTTTGACAACTGAGGCACAACTCGACATTTATTTTGACAGTCTTTTTAAAAAAGATGTACCAGGCGGGGCTGTACTAATATCAAAAGACAATCAGATTATTTATCAGAAAGGGTTTGGATTGGCGGATTTAACGACGAAAGAAGCTATTACGCCGAATACACTATTTAACGTAGGCTCAATAAGTAAAACATTTGTTGCATTTGGAATTTTAAAACTGGCAAAGGAAAACAAACTTTCATTAAATGATAATTTGTTTAAATACTTCCCGGATTTTAAGGACAGTGCGATTGCAAAAAATATAAAATTATATCATTTGCTTACACATACTTCGGGTTTACCTGATACAAGAAAGATAATGGAAGACAGTGTATTTTATCTTACGGCGAAAGATGAGGAAAACTGGGCACCAATAAAGGAAACAGACAGCCTCGAATTTAAGCCCGGTGAACAGTATCATTATTCAAACCCAGCATTTAATGGGTTGGCATTGATTATTCAAAAAGTTTCAGGAATGAAATGGCAGGCATATATCCGTGCTAATATTATAGAACCATCCGGCATGAAAACGACAACAATAACGGATGGATACTATCCGGATAAAGGTGTGTCACACGGATATTTGTTTGACGGTAAAAAGTATTTTGAAAAAGATTATGGAGAGGAACCCACCTTTGCAGCTGCAGGCAATGGTGGAGTTTGGAGTTCTGTAAATGAACTTTGGGAATATGAACAGGCAATACAAAAGAATATTTTTTTAGATAGTAGTTGGATAAATAAATCACGAACAATATTTGAACATAAAAACTGGAAAAGTACTGTGCCATCATTAATTGGGCTAAGCTGGATTATAACAGAATCTGAAAACAATACGATAATTGGTCATACAGGTTCACAAGGAGGTTTCAGATCAGATTATGTTTGGCTGCCAAAACAAAAAATATTTTATGTCATTCTTTGCAACACTCCAAAGCCTCTAAGCGAAGTGCGGAATTCTGTTTTTAAAATATTGGGCTTCTAATTTTATTAATTATGGTTTCAATTGCATCAGCAAGAAAAGCAGCATTGTCGCTTCCGGAAGTCGAGGAGAAAATGCATTTTAATATACCCGATTTCAGAATGAGGAATAAAATATTTGCGAGCATTCATTCAGATAAAAATTATCTGATGGTAAAACTTTCAATGGTTGATCAATCCGTTTTCTGTTCTTACAATTCGGAAATAATCTTTCCTGTTCCTGGTGGCTGGGGCCGGCAGGGTGCGACTTTTATTAATTTACAAAAAATTAGAGAGAAAATGATGTTGGATGCCCTTACTTGTGCATGGAAAAATGTAGCACCTAAAAAAATAATTCAACAATATTTTGATAAGGAATAATCTATATTTTGTATTTAGCTAGTGATGCATCTTTATTTATTTGTGGAGAAAGGCTATGAAGCGTTTTTTCCTCATTTAACCGGATAAAAAAGCATGGACCCTGCAACAAATAAAACCATTTACATTTTCTAATTCATTTCAGTTATTTTTAAAAGCCAGTACAAATTATAATTGCACATATTGTAAAGACATTATAAAGCAACATGCGGAAGGCTATGATAAACTGTTGTTGAACGTATTGTAAAAAATAAAAAAATAAAGTCATGCAAATAAGATTTCAAAACAGCCCAAAGGAAACCAGTCAGATGAATACGCAGCAATTGCGTGAAAATTTTTTAGTCCCGGGTTTAATGCAACCCGGGACTTTACAATTAGTGTATTCTCATTATGACCGTTTGATAATTGGTGGCGTTGTACCAACAAATGATCTCATCAAATTGCCTAACGAGGAAGAGTTAAAAGCAAATTTCTTTTTAGAACGCAGAGAAATGGGAATTATCAATGTAGGTGGTACAGGAATCGTTATAGCAGATGGCAAGGAATTTATTTTGGATAAACTGGATTGTGTTTATTTGGGAAAGGGAACTAAAGATGTAAAGTTTAAAAGTAAAAACAAAATTGACCCTGCTGTTTTATACTTTTTATCTGCACCGGCTCACCATAAATATGCTAATAGGCTGATGAAAAAAGAAAAAGCATCACCGGTTAATTTGGGTGATATATCCACATCCAACAAAAGAACTATTTACAAATACATTCATAACGATGGTATTCAAAGCTGCCAGTTGGTAATGGGTTTAACTATTTTGGAAGCAGGCAGTGTCTGGAATTCTGTTCCTCCACATACACATACAAGAAGGATGGAAGCCTATTTTTATTTTAACCTTCATGAGGCGCAAAGAGTATTTCATTTCATGGGCGAACCACAGGAAACAAGGCACCTTGTTGTTGCTAATCATGAAGCCGCTATTTCTGCACCCTGGAGTATGCATTACGGTGTAGGTACAGCTAATTATGGTTTCATTTGGGGTATGGCAGGAGAAAATAAAGAGTTCACGGATATGGACCCGGTTCCGGTAGCAACTATAAAATAAAAGCCAAATCAGAAGATAATTTCCGGGATGATAAAAATTTCTGGTAAAACTTTAAGTAAAATGACAGTTTTTAAGTAACAAAATTCTTCGACAACGATTGCGTAAATATTAATAATGTAAAAATGCTTTTTTACAACCAAGTATGCAAACTTTACTCACGATGTGCCTATAACTATAATGAATCTAATTTATTTAAACATTAAATACAGATAATAGATGAGCAAAAAAGTAGTAACTCTCGGCGAAATCATGTTACGTTTATCAACTCCCGATTTCAAACGTTTTGTACAAGCCGATACATTTGATATTACATATGGCGGCGGTGAGGCAAACGTAGCAGCTGCATTATGTAATTATGGATTGAATGGAACATTTGTAACCAAAGTACCAAACAATCCCATCGGTCAATCAGCCATTAATCATCTGCGTCGTTATGGTGTGGATACACAATTCATCGCAAGAGGTGGTGAACGTCTCGGCATTTATTTTTTAGAAACCGGAGCTTCTATGAGGGCATCACAGGTCGTGTATGATAGAGCCCATGCATCCATTGCAGATGTAGATGCCAGCGAATTTGATTTTGATAAAATATTAGATGGTGCCAGTTGGTTTCATACAACAGGTATTACACCTGCATTGAGTGATAAAGCAGCTGCGTTAACTGAAGCGGCACTCAAAGCAGCCAAAGCAAAAGGAATTACTACCAGTATTGATTTAAACTTCAGAAAAAAATTATGGACAAAAGAAAAAGCACAAAAAGTGATGACTCAATTGTGCAAGTATGTTGATGTTTGTATCGGTAATGAAGAAGATGCGGATACTTGTTTAGGATTTAAAGCAAAAGATACAGATGTAACAAAAGGCGAATTAAACCTGGAAGGGTTTAAGGATGTGTTCAAACAAATGAAAGAAAAGTTTGGCTTTAAATTTATTGCATCTTCATTAAGAGAAAGTAATAGTGCAAGTGATAATGGATGGAGTGCATTGGTATATGACGGTAATGATTTTTATCATACCAAACAATATAATGTAAGAATCGTTGACCGTGTAGGTAGTGGTGATTCATTTGCAAGTGGTTTGATTTATGGATTGGTTACCGGTATGCCGATGCACGAAGCTGCTGAATTTGGGGTTGCAGCAAGTGCGTTGAAACATACAATTCCCGGCGATTTAAACCATGCTACATTAAGTGATGTAAAAGATTTAATGAAAGGTGATGGAAGCGGAAGGGTGCAGCGGTAAAATTTTTTTACCCAGCTTCAGTTCCTTGAGCATTGTCCCTTGCAATCTCTGATTTGTTTACTTTTTTTCTTTCAGTGAAAGAGAAAAAGTGAATCACTCTTGTACTTCCGGAAATTCTATTCATCAACAGAAAAAAGAAACAAATGATTATTGACTCACTTAATAACGCATCAAAATATTTTCCACTTCATCCTTTGTTTGTAAAAGCATTTGAATTTATTAATGCAACGGATTTAGTAAATGCCCCTGATGGTAAATCCGATATTGCAGATGGATTAAAGGCCATCTTTAGCAATGCTCCCGGAAAAACAATAGCAATGAGTCTGGCAAAGTTTGACTGTCATGATAAAAATATAGACATACAACTTTGTAATAATGGATTGGAAACGATTGCCTGGAAATCAAGGTCAACATGTGTAACACCCAATGGAGAATACAATGAGGAAAAAGATGTACGTTTCTTCAGCGATGAACCGGATATGTTCTTTCAATTAACCAACGGGCAGTTTGCTATTTTCTTTCCAGAAGATGTGCATGCCCCAATGATTGGTGATAATGAAATAAAAAAATTGGTAATCAAAGTAAAAATTTAATAATGAATAATCCGCAACAAATTTCAGATGCAATCGTACAGCAGGGAATGCTTCCTTTATATTTTAATGCTGATGAAACTGTAAGTGTAGATGTATTAAAAGCCATCTACAAAGCAGGTGTTAAAGCAGTTGAATATACAAACCGGGGAGAAGCGGCATTAAAGAACTTTACAAAAATGGTACAAATAAGAAATGCAGAGATGCCTGGCTTATTACTGGGTGTAGGCACTATTAAAAATCTGCAGCAAGCAGAAGATTATATGAATGCAGGGGCTGATTTTTTAGTAAGCCCGGGATTTGTAAAAGAAGTAGCAGATTATGCAGTTGGAAAAAATATTTTCTATGCTCCGGGTTGTATGACACCATCCGAAATAATTGCTGCTGAAAATGCAGGCATAAAATTCATCAAACTTTTTCCCGGCAATATGCTGGGACCTGAATTTTTGAGTAGTATTAAAGATATTTTTCCAAAACTATTATTTATGCCAACCGGTGGAGTAGATACTACAAAAGAAAATATTGAAGGCTGGTTTAAAGCAGGAGTTTGTGCAGTGGGCATGGGCAGCAAACTAATTAGTAAAAAATTAATGGAAGCAAAAGATTACAATACGATAGAACAGGAAACAAAAAATGTTCTTGCATTAATTCAACTAATAAAAAAATAAAAACTCCATCCCGTAAAGATGCTGGTACACCCCATTAGAGGATGCGGGCAAAAAATTAATTATGACACAGCAAGCCATAGGAAAATACAGGTGGACAATTTGTGCAATGGTCTTTTTTGCAACCACTATTAATTATCTGGACAGGGCAGTAATTGCCATATTAAAATCTCCATTAACAAAAGAGTTTAACTGGACAGAGACCGATTATGCCAATATTGTAATTGCATTTCAAATTTGTTATGCCATTGGTTTTTTAGGCGCCGGCCGGTTAATAGATAAACTGGGAACAAAAATTGGTTATGCGTTGGCTACTGCATTATGGAGTTTTGCTGCGGTAGCTCATGGCTTTGTTACATCCACATTCGGTTTTATGGTTGCCCGTGGTTTTTTAGGATTTACTGAATCAGGAAATTTTCCTGCTGCTATAAAAACAACAGCCGAATGGTTTCCAAAAAAAGAAAGAGCCTTTGCAACCGGTATATTTAATTCAGGTGCAAATATTGGTGCCATTATAGCGCCACTTACTGTACCTGTTATAGCTGAAATGTGGGGTTGGAAATGGGCATTCATTTTAACTGGTTTAGTTGGATTTATCTGGTTGATTTTTTGGTTTATTATTTATGAAGTTCCTAAGAAACATAAAAAATTATCTCAGCCAGAGTTTGATTATATACACAGTGATCCGGAGGATGAAAAAGATGAACAAGGTGTTGCTAAAAAAATTTCCTGGAGCAAATTGTTAACATATAAACAAACCTGGGCCTTTGCAGTTGGTAAATTTTTAACCGATCCTGTTTGGTGGTTTTATCTTTTCTGGTTACCCGATTTTTTAGAAAAGCAATATGGTTTATTAGGTACAGCAAAATCATTACCGTTGGCATTGGCTTATACTTTATCAACCATTGGAAGTGTGTTTGGTGGTTGGTTACCGATGTGGTTTATTAAAAAAGGATGGCCAGTATTCCGTGCCCGAAAAACTTCAATGCTCCTTTTTGCATTAGCTATTTTACCTGTTGTGTTTGCCCAATACCTTGGTAGCATTAATATGTGGTTAGCAGTTATTATGATTGGATGCGCAATGGGGATGCACCAGGCATGGAGTTCTAATATTTTCACAACAGTAAGTGATATGTTTCCTAAAACTACAACAGCATCCGTTACAGGTATCGGCGGTATGTTTGGTGCAGTCGGTGGGATTTTAATTGCAAAAGGAGCCGGGAAAATGTTTGATTACTACCAATCCATTGGTGATAAAGACATGGGGTATTTTATTATGTTTATTTTATGTGGCTTACTCTATTTGCTCGCATGGATAATAATGCATTTCCTGGTACCAAAGCTGAAAAAAATTGATTATTAAATTAAATATTTTATGAAAAAAATATTTTGTGTTTTTGTTATATCACTCATTGTTTTTGATGGTGTATTTGCACAAAAAAATAACTCCAAAAAAAATGATATGGCCCTGCTTATTGAACAGCAATTCAATTTTGCTGCTCAACAATACAAAGTATTAGGTAAAAATGTGCCTGCTGATGTTATGCCCAAAACATTTAATACAAAAACAAATAAAGTGGAAACGAGTAATACCAAATGGTGGTGCAGTGGTTTTTTCCCTGGGTCATTGTTATATATATATGAGTACACAAAAGATGCTGAAATAAAAGCAGAAGCAGAAAGACGATTGGCAATTTTAGAAAAAGAAAAGCATTATACCGGCAACCACGATCTGGGTTTTATGATGTACTGCAGTTTTGGTAATGCATACCGGTTATTTGGAAAACCCGAAGATAAAGCTACGATTGACACGGCGGCAGCATCATTGGCCACTCGTTACCGCCCTTCAATAAAAGCTATTCAAAGCTGGGATAGTAGTAAAAATTTTAAATGCCCGGTAATCATTGACAATATGATGAACCTGGAATTAATGAATTGGGTAACGGATAATGGAGGAAATGCCCGGTATAAAGAGATTGCAATTACACATGCAAATACTACTTTACAAAATCATTACAGACCCGATTACAGTGCATATCATGTTTTGGATTATGATTTGGCATCCTGTAAAGTGGCACGTAAAAAAAACCACCAGGGAGCTTTTGATTCATCAGCCTGGGCACGGGGTCAGGCATGGGGTTTTTATGGTTATACCATGATGTACCGTTTTACAAAAGATAAAAAGTATTTGCAGCATGCAAAAAACATTGCCGGTTTTTTAATGCACCATCCTAACTTACCTGAAGATAAAATTCCCTTTTTGTGATTTTGATGCACCCAATATTCCCAATGCTTTGCGTGATGCATCTGCTGGTGCAATTATGGCATCTGCATTTTTAGAATTAGGGCAATACTCTAAAGGAAAAGAGAAAAAGCAATATGTAGCAATTGCTGAAAAAATGCTAAGGTCACCTTCTTCAAACAGATACCGTGCTAAATTGGGGGAAAACGGGGGATTTATATTAATGCATAGTGTAGGTAATTTGCTAGCTAATTCAGAAGTTGATCAACCGCTTACTTATGCCGATTATTATTTCTTAGAAGCATTAAAAAGATATAAGGATTGGTATTTGAAAAAATAAAAAAGGCGACCTCCGGAATAATTTCCTTTTGTCGCCTTTGTTGACCCATATGGATTCGAACCATAAATAACTGAACCAAAATCAGTAGTGTTGCCATTACACCATGGGTCATTACCATTGTCTATTTTCAGACAGGGCTGCAAAAATAGGCTTTGAACCCATTTAACCCAAATGGAATTAGAGTTTGTTTTTAAGTTTTACAATAATAATCAG
>JANPEU010000315.1:0-2758 GCA_031423175.1 Bacteroidota bacterium | reverse complement strand
CAGAATATAAAAAAATTCTAAAAGCAGGTATTAATAAAATTTATTTCGGATGGATAGGTCCGTACGTGGAGAATAAACCACATTACTTTATTTTAAACGGGACAACCTTCCTGATTGAGTTTGCTAACAATAACGGTAATCATATTCATGCTATCTGGAGAGAAAAAGGAAATGAGTATGGTGAAGATGTATTGCGTCAACATTTTTTATTGGAGAAGCAGTAAAGAATTTTTCACGTAAAAGGGTTTAATTGAGAAAACTAAACCCTGATAAACTTTGTATATTTATCTGCCCAAATAACACTTTATGAGAATTTTATTCTTACTGGTACTTTTTGTTTCGGCAAATTCAACCTCCGCACAATTCACAAATGCCGATTCGGTGCCCGTAAGAATAAGCAGTATATCAACAGAAAAAACTGCAAACGGAAATAAAATTAACTGGAAAGTGAGTTGCTCTTTACCTTTTGCAAGTTTTGAAGTACAACGTTCACCTGATGGCAGCAATTACACAACTATCCATTCTTTTCGGGCAGATGAACTCCGTTGCCGGCAGCCATTCGATTTTACTGATCAACCACAATCAGAAAAATCTTTTTACCGGATAAAAGTGGGTGATATCGATGGTCGCATTTATTCATCTAAAATTGTTGCCTTTTATGGACAAACCCAGGGATTTGATTTAAATGGCATAACTCCATCTGTAGTTTCTCAAAACACCGTAATAAATATTACTTCTTCATCCGTTGACAAAGTTCAGTTGACAATTATTTCATTAACCGGAATTTCTGCATTGAAAAAAGAAATTATATTATTGAAAGGCAATAATGAAATCAATGTTGAATTAAGTAATTTACCAAAAGGAAATTTTCATATTGTAATTGTAAATAGTAAAGGAGTCGTAAAATCTTCAAGCATTCTTAAATTATAAAAACCAATCATTTTCTTTGATTGGTTTTTCATTTCAAACTATAAAATAAAGTGCTGATAATTATTTGCTAAGCTTAATCATGATTCAGCGGTTGCTTATTAATTTTTACCACACGAAGTTTGTGCAATAAAAGAATAATGGGATAAACAGGATCAACTTCATACCACTTTCGTCCCATATTAGGTGAAGAGGGATATTTATGATGATTGTTATGGTAAGCTTCACCCAACATAATAAAATCAAAGGGCCATAAATTTTTTGAAGTGTTTTTCATTTCATAATTCACTGTTCCATATTTATGCGCCACCCAGTTAATAACTACTGCATGAATAGGCACAGTAAGAATATGAAAAGGAATTAGAAGATACCACCATGCTGATGGCGCAAAAATAATATAGATTACAGTATAAATAACCATCCACATTACTCTAGACATCCATGAATGTGCCCAGTTGTCTAAGGCTGGCCAATCAGGAAGATTTTTTAAAAACCGTTCTTCCGGGATAATCTTTCCTTTGAATAGTGCAGTTGAAATTGCCCGGGTATTCCACATTAAAGTAAAAACATTTTTATCAAATAAAGGTGAATGAGGGTCTTTTTCCGTATCAGTATATGCATGATGCATACGATGCAGAATAGCAAAATTTCGTGGGCTTACATAAGCCGAGCCCTGAGCCAGGTAGGCAAACATATAAAAAAACCGTTCCCATGGTTTACTCATACTGAATACAGCATGCGATGCATAACGGTGTTGTAAAAAAGTAAGAGTGAACAGTGAAAGATACCAATGGCATAAGACGAAGACAAGAATAAATAGCATTTAAAAAAAGTTAGAATAAAGAACTTCGATGTTAGTCGGCAAGGTAGCGAAAGTTTCTATAATTACAGTATTTAATATCCGGAACCATCCCCATACAATAATTTCTTAAACATTTAATTCCGATTGCAACAGTCGTTTTATAATGTGTATAAATTTTTATTCTGTCAAATTGATTGTAGCACAGGAATTGCACCTGTATGTAAAACAGAAAAACAATGAATATCCAATTTGTAAGAAACATTCAGTTCACAAGGGTAATAAAGGCACATCAGCGGTTACGGGAATTTAATTTTCTCAAACATAATGTAGAACCCTACTGCTATTTTAGTGTAGATACCGTGGATGACCGCGGAAACCGTATTACATTCAGAATGTTTGATTCGAATGGCAAATGGAGAATAAAAGAAGTTCCTGTTATACCTGAGTGGATATATGAAGAAGAACCTAAACTTCATAATGTGATTATGGAAGAAACCCTTTAACCCGTTTTTAATATAGTCCCGATCATTTTCCGCTTTTTATTTAGAAGCGGAATTCTTCATTTGCAATTGGTCTAGCATAAAAAAATACTCAATTAAATATTTGCTTTTAAAATTATTTGCTGAACTTTAGAAAGCTTTTCTAACTTTTAAAAACTGCATTATGAAATTTCATCCAATTATTTCCTTAGCCAGTATCAGTTCTGTTTTACTAATAGCTTCATGCAATAATGAAAGTAAACAAAGTACGGAAAGCAAAACACCAAAGCTTATTGCAGAAACCATCAATTATAAAATTGACAGCCTGTCAATGAACAGCTATATTGTATATGATGAAAATGTGAAAGGCAAAAGACCTGCCGTTTTAGTGGTTCATGAATGGTGGGGTTTGAATGATTATGCAAAAAGCCGTGCAAGACAATTAGCAGAGCTGGGATATATTGCAATGGCAGTGGATATGTATGGTAATGGACGAATGGGTAATGACCCTAAGGAAGCGGGTGCCCTGGCTATGCCATTTTATCAAAAT
>JANPEU010000314.1:0-7718 GCA_031423175.1 Bacteroidota bacterium | reverse complement strand
AAATAAGGGTTGTTATTCGGTACAGCAAAAATTAATTTACCGCCAGGCTTTAAAGCTTTGCAACAGCCATCAATAAAACTTTTTATATCATAAATATGCTCCAACACCTGAAAAGCACAAACAACATCATATTTTTCAGGATTTTTATCTGAGTGCTCTTCAATTAATTCATTGATTGCATTTAATTTTTTTTCATAACAAACCTCGATTGCTTTAGGGTTTAACTCCAACCCTATTGCCTCAATACCCGAATCAGAAAGATTTTTTAAAAAGAACCCTAAACCACAACCTACTTCCAGTACAGAATCGGTTTGCTTAATAAATTTTTTGGCAGTCAAATGTTCCCAATGAATTTGATTATAATAGAAGCTTTTCTTTTGAAGTTCTTCGTAAAAAATTGCATCCCCGAATATAGTAGCCGGATAATAAAACCGATACCCACTATCCTTACATTGAAGTACCTGAACAAATTCAATATCTTTAAAAAATTTACCTGTTTCCATTTGAAGATTATTTCTGTACAGATCAATAATTTCTTTTGCTGGAATTTTATCAATCTCCTCTACATTTTCGGAATAGGTAACCGGGCTTTTCATTTTACTTTGTTTTTATTTTAAACAGTTTAAAAAATCAATCATCCCAGGCACTTAAATATTTTTGTGCCGTCTGAATATGTCCATGATTTTGTTCGACAAAAGACCTGCCCTTAAAACCAATTTCTGAAAGCAGGTTTCGGTTTGCGATTAAATATTCAAGTTTATTTTTTAAATCATCGTCTTTAGGTGTTATATTGAAATAAGGTACTTCAGAAAATCCTTTGGTAGTTAATGCATCTTGCTCGGCACCTGTTAGAACTGCTTTACCCAATGCCATACCCTGCAGAGCAGCCATACCTATGTCATAGGAATTTATCTGATCAACTAAAATATTTGCTTCCGATAATTTTTTTACATACTCTGTATTTGAAACTTCTTTTACAAATATCAGTTCAACATCGTTTGGATATTTTTCTTTTAGTGCTTCCAGTGCACTAACTATTATTTCGGATCCTTTAAAAAATTCCCTGCCAGTTGATATGCCATGAAAAAACTTGATTTTCCCTTTTACGGTATTGTCTTCATAGGTAAGCTTATGGAAATTGATAGATAAGGGTATAATGCTTCTGCATTTCTTATTTCCCATAAATTGATAGGGCATATAATAATCATACCCCACCGGTATAATACCATCAAAATATTTCAAAAATGAGTTTTCTTTTTTTATAAACTCACCTTCTTCCCAATGAAATGGTTTATTCTTGTTTTCTTCATGCACATAATAGTCTTTGATCATATTTTCCTGAATACTATAACCATATTTTTCCGTGGCGCCTTTCCGATAAGCTTTAAAATAAGCAACATCAGCACAACAGGCGGCATAAAATATTTTCCGGTTAAAGAGTTTGAGCATTTCAAAAAGAATACGATCTGCATACCTGCCATAAAAAAGGCGGGGAGTTACAAACTGTACAACATCGCTTTTAAAATGTTTGCTTGCTTTGGAATACATTTTAAGCAACTGCAGATAATCTTTTACTTTATTCCCGGAATGAGTGAATGCCAGATCAATATCCCGTTCATGATTCCGGGCAAAATCGCCGCCAGATGCAAGGGTGGCTTCCACACCTAATTCCCGGAGACCATCACGCAGATTTAATTGAAATGCACTATAATCACCAACTAAAAAAACTTTTTTTATACTCATCTACTTTTGCTGATATTCTATCTGAATTATTTTATTGCAAATCAGATAGTGATTAAAACAAATACACGCTGCACTTAATTATTTTTTGCAACTAATGTTTTTCTGAAAATAAAAATAACTACCATAAAGTACAATGTATAGTTCAGCGCATACGCATATACACTTCCTGGCAATCCCATATTATCAACGCCAATTCTTGCAAACAGCACATAGCTGACATTAAAAATTATTTCTGTAATTATAAAAGTCCGCAGCATTGCCTTTGCCCAAAATAAAAAAGCAATAAGCCATGCTGCCATTTTAAAAAAATCGCCAACCATCTGCAGGGCAAACAATTCCCGCATAGCTTCAAATTTTTGTGTAAATAATAAATGGATTAATATATCTCTCGTTAAAAAAATAGTAAGGCAAACCAACGCTAATGGCGGCAAAACAATTTTCATTGTTTTGACTATCTCCTGCTTTAAATGAAAATTTTCTTTAAGCTCTGAAAGCCGTGGCAAATAAAAAGTGCTGATGCTGGTGGTAATAAAAACCAAATACATGCCTGAAATACGATTCATAGCTTCCCACAATCCAGCACTGTCCATTGAGATATGATCGGCAATATAACTCCGTACGGCAATCTGGCTCAGGGGGACCAAAATTACAGACGTCAATGCCATAATTGTAAACTTGCCTAATTTTTTGAGTGTTTGAGTATCTGTTTTTGCAAAAGAAAAAATGGAACTGAACCAATGTTCTTTCCGGATAAAAAATAAGGTGATTGCAATAATGACTGATTGCGATACTACACAATTTAATAAAGCACCATAAACACCAAATTGTAAAACCAGGATGATTGACAAAATCAGGCCTGCAATACTACTGGCAACATTTACAATTACAAATTTTTTAAACGCTTTGAACCCATTCAAAATACTTATAAATAATGTATTGAATGAATACAGCCCGATAGAAACACCAAACAACAGGATAATTGAATTATACTGATTGGTTTTAAAAATAGAAGCCCCGATATACTTATAAAAAAGAATAACCAGCAGGCTCATAATGATAGTGCTGACCAGCGTTATTCTAACTGAGTTAACAATAATTCGCTTTTGTTTTTCAGGTTCATCGTAATGCTCCGCAATGTATTTAGTTACTCCCTGACCCACGCACCCGGTTCCCAGGGTACCGATCATCGTAATGCTGTTTATAAACTGGCCTACTAACGCAATACCCGATGGCCCGATGATTTGTGCTACCACTTTTATGGAAACAAAGCCGGTAATCATTCTGATCAGCGTGGAAACAGCTGACCATGCAGAAACTTTTACAAAATCAGTTTTAATGGCCTTGAAAACCTGTGCGGCAAATTTTTGAATCATTCTTTTTCTTAAAAGAAATTTTTTATTACAGAGGCGACTTTTTCAACCGTTGGTTGCTGCATACCTGGCCAAAGCGGAATACTTACTACCGTATCTGAAATTTTTTCTGCCAGTGGGAAATCGTCTTTTTTAAAATTCATATCTCGGCATGCTTCCTGCAGATGTGGGGGAACCGGGTAATGAATCAATGTACCAATTTCATTTTTATGCAGGTGCTCCTGTAATGAATCTCTTTTTCCAGTGCGTATTACATATAAGTGATACACATGTGTTGCTCCCGGGGCTATAGCTGGTAAAATTAAATCCCCTACCCCTTTCAGTGCTTCATCATACCAGGTTGCTATTTGTTGTCTTTCATTTGTCCAGTCATTTAAGTATTTCAGTTTCACACTTAGTAATGCTGCCTGTAATTCATCGAGCCGCATATTATATCCCATCACTTCGTTGTAATATTTTTTTTGTGACCCGTAGTTTCTTTTCACTTTTATACTTTCCGCTAATTCAGAATCATTGGTTGTGATGGCACCTGCATCTCCAAGAGCACCCAGGTTTTTACCGGGATAAAAACTTGTGCCATTGATATGACCAAAACTTCCGGCAAGCTGACCATGATGCGATGAACCCTGCGACTGTGCATTATCTTCTATCACAAATAAGTTATGTTTCGTTGCGATGGCCATGATCTCTTTCATTTCACAGCATTGCCCGTATAAATGCACCGGTATAATAGCTTTTGTTTTAGCATTAATTGCTGCTTCGATTTTCGCCGGATCAATATTCATTGTGTCAGCATTTGGTTCTACTAAAACAGGTTTAGCGCCAACATAAGAAACGGCCAGTAATGTTGCGATATAGGTATTGGAAGGAACAATGACTTCATCGCCATTGCCAATACCCAATACATTTAAACTTAAAAACAATGCATCAAGGCCATTGCTTACACCCACACAATGCTTCACCTGGTTGTATGCTGCATATTCTTTTTCAAATTGCTGCACATAGTTTCCGAGTATATACCATTTGCTTTCAAAAACATTTTGAAAGGCCTGCGTCATTTCTGACCGGATACGATCGTTGGTGGCATCGAAAGATAAAAATGGAATTTTCATTGTCGTTGTAATCCGTTTGAATCTTTATTGTATTTGATACCTTCCTCATTTTCCCACATATCTGGCGATACTTGTTTTAATTTTCTTCCTTGTTCATCTACCCATCCCTGAACCCGTGCAGGGTTTCCATATACCAGTGCATGATTGGGAATATTACGGGTAACCACACTGGCTATGCCTGTCATTGCATAAATACCAACAGTAACTCCGGCGAGTATAGTTGTATTAGCACCGATTGATGCTCCTTTCTTTATTGTGGTAATTGGGTATTCAGTTCTTTGTTTACTCCTCGGGCGGAGATCGTTGGTGAAAACAACATTGGGCCCGAGAAAAACATCATCTTCAATGCGAATAGCATCCCAGATAAATATTCCACTTTTCACCGTAACATTATTTCCGATTACAACATCGTTTTCAATAAATGTATGACAATTGATATTGCAGTTTTTTCCGATTACAGCACCAGGAAGTATCACAGCAAACTGCCACACAGTAGTTCCGTCCCCAATTTTGTTTGATTGCACATCAGCCGATGGATGAATTTTCATGACTGCTGAATTAATGATTGATAAATTGAATATTCCCGTACATAATCTGCTTCATTATAAAGTTCAGATGCTAATACGAGACAAATAGAACCGGAAGAAAAATTTATTTCAGAAGCCCAAATCATTGGTGGAATATGAAGAGCCTGGTAAGAACGGTTTAACAGGATTTGCTGTTTCGTTTTTCCATCATCCAGTAATATTTCAAAACTTCCGCTTGCTGCTATTAATACCTGATGACATTCTTTATGTGCATGCGCCCCGCGGGATTCACCACCGGGCACATCATATAGATAAAAAATTCTTTTTACATCAAATGGAATTTCTACCGAATTATGCACCGGCGTTATATTGCCCGCCCTGTTTTTAATACGGGGCAGGGTAAGCATAGTGCAATCAGCAACTGTAGGTAATTTTAATTTCATTTTATCAAACTGCTGAAACTGCTGAAATCACGGATATACTCTTCTTCTTTATAAGACTGATCAGCCACTATCAGGGCAAGTGAATTGGTTGAAAAATTTTCCATCTGCCGCCATATCATCCGGGGAACATATAAACCATAGTATGATCTGTTTAGTGTAAACTTTTTTTCTTCTTTGCCATCATTCAGTACCACATCAAAACTTCCAGAGAGTGCAACAATAAATTCCTGTAACGTTTTGTATGCATGACCGCCCCTTGTTTCACCGCCGGGCACATCGTATATCCAGTACGTTCTTGCAACGCTAAATGGAATTTGTTTTTCATTTTCAAAAAAAGAAAGATTGCCTCTTTCGTCCGGCACTTTGGGTAATTGAATAATTTTTACCTGCTCCAGACTCATTTAATCAATTTTCAGTTTCATTATCATTTTAAAATGTCAGTTCCTTTTTCCAGATTTCCTCTTCGGATAAGGATTTAAAATACTCCAGCGTTATTTTTAATCCATCAGCACGGGATACTTTGGGCTCCCAATCCAGCAATGTTCTTGCCCGTGTAATATCGGGTTGTCTTTGTTTGGGATCATCAACCGGCAGTGGTTTATAAATTATTTTATTTTTCACCCCTGTCAGTTTCAGTATTTCTTCTGCAAAATCTTTCAAACTTATTTCATCGGGATTGCCAATATTTAATGGTTGGGTATAATCATTTAATAACAACCGGTAAATACCTTCTACTAAATCATCCACATAACAGAAGCTTCTTGTTTGGCTTCCATCACCAAACACAGTTAAGTCTTCGCCTCTTAATGCCTGACCAATAAATGCAGGCAATGCCCTTCCATCATTTAACCGCATCCGCGGGCCATAGGTATTAAATATTCTTACAATTCTTGTGTCCACGCCATGATATGTATGATAAGCCATCGCAATTGCTTCCTGAAAACGTTTGGCCTCATCATACACACCGCGGGGACCAACAGGATTTACATTACCCCAGTAATCTTCGTTTTGCGGATGCACTAACGGATCCCCATACACTTCACTGGTACTTGCAACTAATATTCTGGCTTTTTTACTTAATGCCAAACCCAAACAATTATGTGTACCCAGACTTCCAACTTTTAAAGTCTGGATTGGAATTTTTAAATAATCAATCGGGCTGGCGGGTGAAGCAAAATGAAGAATATAATCCAGCTTACCGGGTATATGTATAAACTTACTTACATCGTGATGGTAAAAAGTAAATTCTTTTAACGGAAATAAATGTTCAATATTCTTCAGGTTTCCGGTAATCAGATTATCCATACCAATTACTTCATATCCTTCTTTTATAAACCGATCGCAAAGATGTGAGCCGAGAAAACCTGCTGCGCCTGTTATAAGTACTCTGTTCATAAAATAAATTTACCGAAATAAAATGTCGTACCTGCCTGCCGGCAGGCAAGTAGATTAACTGTTTCTGCCAACAGTGAAATATTGAAATCCTTTTGCAGTAACCTCAGCAGGTTCAAATAAATTTCTACCATCAAAAATCACAGGTGCAGTAAGCAATGATTTTATTTTTTCAAAATCAGGAGTTCTGAAAACATTCCATTCAGTAATGATTAACAAAGCATCTGCCTGCTGCAAACAATCATACATACTGCCGGAAAAACTGATTTTGGGTTGACCGTTAAAATATTTTTTTGCATTTTCAATTGCTTCCGGATCATAAGCCACAACGGTTGCTCCTGCTTTCATCAATTCTTCGGCAATATATAAAGCCGGTGCTTCCCGAATATCATCGGTATTGGGTTTAAATGCAATGCCCCACAATGCAATTTTTTTTCCAGTGAGGTTATTATTAAAATGCTTTTTTATTTTTTCAAAAAATAGTTCCCGTTGCAAACGGTTTACTTCCATTACCGATTTTAAAATTTTAAAATCGTATTGCAGTTCATTTGCCATAAAAGAAAGTGCTTTCACATCTTTAGGGAAACAACTGCCACCATACCCGATGCCGGGAAATAAAAAACGTTTGCCAATTCTGTTATCACTGCCAATTCCCCGTCTCACCATTTCTACATCAGCTCCTGCTTTTTCACACAAGTTGGCTATCTCATTCATAAATGAAATGCGCATAGCGAGGTAACTGTTGGCAGCATACTTTGTCATCTCAGCACTTGATTCATCCATAAAAAGTACAGGATTGCCCTGCCGTACAAATGGCGCATACAATTCTGCCATTATATGTTTTGCTTTTTCTGATGTGGTACCAATAACAATACGATCGGGTTTCATAAAATCTTCAACCGCTACACCCTCTCTTAAAAATTCAGGATTGCTTACTACATCAAAGGCCCCCTCTAAATCTCCCCCGGTGGGTGAGCCTTTTACAGCACTTTGCATTATGGCATTTTTCACTTTCTCAGCAGTACCAACAGGTACTGTACTTTTATCAACTATTACTTTATAATCTCCGGTTTTAATTATTTTACCCAAATCTTCTGCTACGCCGAGAATATATTTCAAATCTGCAGAGCC
>JANPEU010000313.1:0-2063 GCA_031423175.1 Bacteroidota bacterium | reverse complement strand
TTTTTTTAGTTGGTGATTATAGTGCATTTCAATTAAATCTGCGTGATGGTCTCCGGGAATTAGGTGTGGAAGCCACCCTAGCATCTGGCGGCGATTTTGTCCGTAACCATGAAAGGGATATAGACCTCGCTTTTACATCGTCAGGTAACAAAGCAAAAGACTACATACGATTGTTTAAAATGTATGCTAAAGCTAGTAAGCATTTTAAGAGCGATATTATACAGTTTGTAACACCCCGTATTTTTTATGGTAGATATGCGGATAAAATACTTTTTGAAGCATTACGACTTTTTAACAAGAAAATATTTTATGCGGCCTGCTCTGCCGACGTCGCATACTTTAAGGCTTACCGGAAAGGCGCCACGGAAAAATATGGATATAGCATTCAGGAAAATATGTATAAGGATTTTTATGCTGAATCTGAAAATGCAGGCATGCCATTTAATTGGGAAAAAGAGGATGTAGTAAAAAAGGAAGAATTTTATTTAAAATACTTCGATGGTATTATCCCTGTTGGATACGATTATTATTTACCTTATCATTTTTTAAGGAATAAGAAATGCAGGAATATAATTCCATTGTCAATTAATTATAGCAAGCTTAAATACGAGGAAAATACCGTGAAAAACAAGATTAAAATATTTCATGGTATTTCAAAGGGGCGAGATTTTTTTAAGGGTTCTAATATTATCATGCCAGTCTTAGAATCTTTTAAAAAAAAATACCCACATGATATTGAACTAATAATTGTAAAAGAAGTTTCTAATAAAGAGTACGTAGAGAAACTTTCTCAATCTAATATAATGGTTGATCAGATAAACTCTTATGATCTTGGTATGGCGGCTTTGCAGGGTATGGCATTGGGGAAAGTTGTTTTGTCTGGGGGTGAGCAGGATGCTCTTATAGCAAAGGGGCTGAACGAAGTTCCATATTTTAATATTTCACCGTTGCACAATGATTTGAAAAATAAACTTGAATATTTGATAGCGAATAAAAATAATATAAAGGAAATTGGATACAATACAAGAAAATTTGTTGAAAAAGTGCATGGACATATTAATGTTGCTAAACAATATTTAAGAACTTGGGCGGAATAGAAAAAGTTCAATTTACATTCATAATAGACAGCACAAAATATTTAAATACCCTTTATGACACTGATTATTAGAATCGCAAATAAATTTTTTAATTATTTTGGGTGGCACTTAGAAAGTAATAAAAAAGAAGTTCCAGCCGATATTCCAATTGATACCCAAAAAATATATGATTTTGTTAAGCCATATACTATGACATCACTTGAGAGAATTAACTCCTTATGTGATGCAGTAAACTACATTTCTGCAAATAAAATCGAGGGAGATTTTGTTGAATGTGGTGTTTGGAAAGGCGGCAGTATAATGACGATGTTACTAGCATTACAAAATCGAAATACTGAAATTAGGGATATTTGGTTGTATGACACTTTCGAAGGTATGTCTGAGCCAACAGATGAAGATTTGGATTTCAATGGGCAACATGCAAAAACTCTATTAGATAATAATTCAAAAGAAAACAGTACTGTCTGGGCTCGTTCAACTCTCAATGAAGTTAAATCGAATGTTTATAAAACAAATTATCCTGAGAAAAATATAAAATTTATTGTTGGTAAAGTAGAAGAAACATTAACAACAGGTAATTTACCAGAAAAAATTGCATTGCTAAGACTAGATACTGATTGGTATGAGTCTACCAAATGTGAAATGGAAATATTATTTCCAAGACTCATGCCTGGAGGAATTTTAATTCTGGATGATTATGGCTATTGGGCTGGTGCAAAAAAAGCAGTCGATGAGTACATCGAAAAAAACAATATCCGGATTTTTATTAGTAGGATTGATTCCATGGGCAGAATCGCCATAAAAGAAGCTAAATAAAAAAATATCATGCAGCAAAAAGTAGATAAAAATTTTAATCCAACTATTTTTCATCCGGCTTATATTATTCGAAGCAGAATTTACCGGGGCATTAAAAAATATGCACCGGAGTTGAAAGGAAAAGTAATGGATTTCGGGTGTGGCTCGAAG
>JANPEU010000312.1:0-5089 GCA_031423175.1 Bacteroidota bacterium | reverse complement strand
ACCTTCTTTAAAAAGCTTTTTTCATAATCACTCCCGGAGCTTTCTGTATTTCTTTAGTATATACCTCAATTGTTTTTGAAACAATTTCAATATTTTCCTGTGCTTCTTTCCAGTTTCTTTCTTCAATACCTTCACGTATGCCGGGCAATGTTTTAACACCATACCCGGTATAATAACCCGGCGCATATACCTGATGCTTATACCAGGATCTTCTTGGCAATCCCTTTTTATTAATCAGGCTTCTTTCTACCATAAAATGCCAAGGCAAACTCTTAAAACAAAAATACTTTGACTTCAATAATGCCAAGGCATAAATAAACTCAATCAAATTTGTTTACAACAAAGAGTAATACAGACATACATAAAAAACTACAGCCAGTTCCATCACCGGCATAAAACCGGGAGAGGAGGAATTGGCCATCGCAGGACTAATATACTTTTAATTTTCTCTTACGTTTTATTACTAAATTTGAGCATGAGCAACATAAAACTTTTTGAAAGCAAACAAATAAGAACAGTTTGGAATGAGGCTGAACAGAAATGGTATTTTGTTGTTGCGGACGTTGTTCAGGTACTAACAGACACACCAAACCCCACAGATTATATAAAGAAAATGCGTAAGAGAGATGAATTGCTATCGCAAGGGTGGGGACAACTTGTCACCCCCCTTTTGGTTGAAACCACTGGTGGCAAGCAGAAATTAAATTGTGCCAATACACAAGGACTTTTGCGAATCATTCAATCTATCCCATCACCTAAAGCCGAGCCTTTCAAATTATGGTTAGCAAAAGTAGGTTCTGACAGATTAGATGAAATTGAAAACCCTGAGTTGGCGACACAACGTACAAGAGAATTATACAAACTTAAAGGTTACCCAGACAACTGGATTGAGAAGCGGATGCGGAGCATTGCTATCCGTGAAGAACTAACTGAGCAATGGAAAAACAGAGGGGTAAAGGAACAGAAAGAATATGCTATCCTGACCGCAGAGATTTCAAAAGCAGCTTTTGGTTTGACCCCTTCACAATACAAAAAAATAAAAGGGCTTAAAAGCCAAAACCTTCGAGACCACATGAACGACCTTGAATTAATCTTTTCAATGTTGGGTGAGGCTTCGACAACAGCAATAGTGAAAACTCAAAATCCGAAAGGCTTTATTCAAAATCAAAAAACAGCAAGACAAGGCGGAGCCGTAGCAGGTAAAGCAAGACGAGACCTTGAAACAAAGACAGGCCAGAAAATAGTATCATCGGAAAACTATTTACCTGAATCACAGAAAAAGAAACAGATTACAAAAGGGAAAAAGAAATAACCTACGCAGAAACATACCGACAGATAAGAAGTACTACTGCACAACGGAATTTTCTGCTATGCTGGCTGACGAATATATCCTCATCTTTTTATCACTATCAGCCCATATCCGGCTGATCGAATATAACTCAGCAACATTGCACAACTTCAACTTCAGTTTTTCAATCGGCTTCAGTTGTCGGCTGACGTAACACAGAATATCAGCACTGCAGAAAGCCCTAACGTTTTCGAATACAGAATAGTTTTTAAAAAGCTTTTTTCATAATCACTCCCGATGCTTTTTGAATTTCCTTAGTATATACTTCAATTGTTTTTGAAACGATTTCAATATTTTCCTGTGCTTCTTTCCAGTTCCTTTCTTCAATGCCTTCCCGGATGCCCGGCAATGTTTTTACACCATAGCCAGTATAATAGCCCGGCGCATATACCTGGTGCTTATACCAGGATCTTCTTGGCAATCCCTTTTCATTAATCAGGCTTCTTTCTACCATAAAAAGAATTTGATTTAATTCTTTTTGTTTTTCCATTGGCAGTTGTGTGCCGCTGCCATATAATTTTTGAAATTCTTCTGAACTGTTTTTTAATTGCACCATCGCATTTTCAAGACTACTGAAATTAAGA
The DNA here is from genome assembly GCA_031423175.1 of Bacteroidota bacterium. GTDB lineage: Bacteria > Bacteroidota > Bacteroidia > Chitinophagales > Chitinophagaceae > VBAR01. The sequence continues at coordinate 3,157 of JANPEU010000312.1, read as the reverse complement.
TAGGGAACAGCCTCTTTTGGTTTTGGAGAATCAAATCCTTTCTTCGGATCCTGTGCCAGGTCATATAATTTATCGTTGATTAATTTATTTTCAGTTTCCGTTTCCATTCGCATATTATCCGCCAGCGTTTTTAATTCGGTTACATAATCAGCCACTGTTTTTTGAAAACTGGGAAAATCAATCGGTAGAATATCTGCATTAGCTAATCGCATCATTGTTCTTCCTGCCGTTTTTGATAATGCAATACCATATTGAAAACCCGGATCTTTAAATTTTGTAAAATGATCGTAAGAATCATAGATAGAATGATACTCGCCACCATTTCCCTCACCACCAAAACCAAGATTCAATGAAGCAATACCAAGAAATTGTAAAAACCCTGACCAATCGGAACCGGCACCCAATGCACTGAGTTTAATATTTTTATTGCCAATCATTTTTGCCCTTGCTGCCTTATCCGCATTCACAACAGCATTTGCATATCTTCTTTCTTTTATACTCACTCCTGTTTGCGGATCAATTACTACATCGGCTATTTCATTAAAGAATGGCTCCAGTGTATGCGAACCACCTACACCAACAAAGCCACGGCTGTTACCATCTGAATTAATATATGCCACCGCTTTTTTGCGCAATTCTTCCTGATGATCTTCTGCCCATTCCGTAGAGCCAAGCAATGAAGGTTCTTCACCATCCCATGCGCAATACACCAATGTTCTTTTTAATTTAAATCCTTTCTTCACCATTTCACCAATTACTCTTGCCTCTTCCATTTCTGCTACCATACCACTTATCGGATCGGCTGCACCATTTACCCAACCATCATGATGATTGCCACGAATAATCCATTCATCCGGCAAAACGCTACCCGGAAGTTTTGCAATCACATTATATAAAGGTTTAATATCCCAATTGAATAATAATTTCAAATGCACTTTGTCTTTGCTCGGACCAACATGATAGGTAATTGGCAAACTGCCACGCCATGTAGCAGGTACAACTGCGCCACCTAAAGATTGTAATAAAGGCAATGCATCTTCATAAGAAATAGGAAGCACAGGAATTTTCATAATCGTTATAGCATCTTTTCTATCTAATCGTTTCGCATCTTTTGTTGCACCGATACCCGGCGTTAATGGATCGCCTGGATAAACCGGCATATCCATTACCGAACCACGCTGCACACCATCTTTCGGACGGAAAGGTCCATCGGGATATACATCACCTGCAGAATAACCATCATCTTCCGGATCAGAATAAATAATACAACCAATAGCACCATGTTCGTACGCCACTTTTGGTTTTATACCCCGCCATGAACCACCATATTTTGCAATAACAATTTTTCCTTTTACACTCACTCCCATTCTTTCCAGTTCATCATAGTCAGCCGGAATGCCACGATTTACAAAAACCAATTCAGCCGTTACATCACCATCAGCAGAATAGGCATTGTATGATGGAAGTTGCTCAGATTTTTGTCCACTTGTTTTATCTTCCTTTAAAGTACCTTCTTCCAATTTTGCTTTGTAAGGTTTAGCCCCGAGTAATTCGACAATACGCAATTTGGGTGTGGGAAATAAAACATTGTATTCTGCAATTTCAGTTTGATAGCCCCATGAACGGAAAAGATTCGCCATGTATTCAGCATTTGCTTTTCCCTGCACACTACCTAAATGATGTGGATGCGAAGTAAGAAACTGCATCCAGGTATCCAGGTTCTTTGAATTCAGTTGTGCATCGAATTGTTTTTCCCAATCGAATTGTGCCTTTGCATTTGCATCACTGAAGCCCATAATTTTTTGGGCATTGGCTGCTGCAAAAAAAAGCAGGAGCATCAAAACAAGATTCAATCTTTTCATAATCGTAGTTTTTATTTTTATGAGCCGGGCTGTAGTGCTACTATCAACTTTCGTTGCGTCGCACTCTTGTACGTCCGGTAATTCTATTCAGCAAATGCAATGTTATTTTCTGGATACAAGCACACTTCGCAGCGAACTCAACACAGAGATACAGAGTCTTGGAGTTACACAGAGACTCTCTGCGAAACTCTGTTTCTCTTTAACTCTGTGTTGATATATTTTATCCGTTTCATAAATCAAAATACTTTCGGTATTAACACATCACACATTAATTAAAGATTCTTTATCTCCCCAATCAAATCCTGCAGCACCTTCTTCGCATCACCAAACAACATCGAAGTTTTTTTACGGAAGAATAAATCATTTTCAATACCAGCATAACCGGGTTTCATACTTCTTTTATTTACGATGATATGTTTTGCCAGTTCTACATCCAGAATCGGCATACCATATATCGGAGACTCGGTATCTGTTTTTGCAGCCGGGTTCACTACATCATTTGCACCCAGCACCAGCACTACATCGGTTGACGGAAATTCTTCGTTGGCTTCTTCCATTTCTTTTAACCGGTCATAACTTACATCTGCTTCGGCAAGCAATACATTCATATGCCCGGGCATACGACCCGCTACCGGATGAATTGCATAGGTTACTTCCACACCTTTCTCTGTTAATAATTTTTCTAAATCATGACAGGCATGTTGTGCTTGTGCTACAGCCAATCCATAACCGGGTACTATAATTACTTTCTTTGCATAACTCATCAGCACCGCTGCATCACTTAATTGAATTTCTTTATAGGCACCTTGCTGTTTAATTGTTGCAGCTCCGTTACTGGTTTTACCAAATGATCCAATTAAAACGTTTGCCAATGAACGATTCATGGCTTTGCACATAAGCATGGTGAGCAATGTACCTGCTGCGCCAACTAAAATACCGCCGGTAAGCATTACCTTATTATCGTATAAAAAACCGCCACATGCAGCAGCTACACCCGTAAAAGAATTGAGTAAAGAAATTACCACCGGCATATCGGCACCACCAATCGGCATAACGAATATTATTCCATAAATAAAAGCAAATAAGCCAATCAGCATGAAGGGGATAAAAATTTTATCCATTGAAGAATTATAGGCTTTTACTGCAAAAACAATTATTAGTGCTAAAACAATAATGTTAACGATCTGTTGCCCTCTGAATGAAAAATCCTTTACTCTTCCATTCAGTTTGCCCCATGCAATAATACTTCCGGTATAAGAAATAGTTCCGATGATAGCCCCGGCTACAATCGTTAT
>JANPEU010000311.1:0-1562 GCA_031423175.1 Bacteroidota bacterium | reverse complement strand
ATCACAGTTAATAGAAATGCGGGTGGCATTGAATATGCCTTATCAGGAAAGACATACAGATTTTGAAAGACATTACGGCGAAATAACAATTGATGGCAAAGCCTATACGTATGTAAAAAGAAAAATTGATGGCAATGTTTTGGTTTTAAAATGTATTGCTAACCAACAAAAGCAACAACTGAAAGAAAAAGAGGATGCTATTACAAAAGCAAACAGCGGACAAGATCAACAAGACAATAAAAAACAATCCAATTCTTTTTTAAAGATATTCGGTAGCGATTATGATCATAAAAATCAATCGTATAGTTTATCCGTTTTGGAAATTTCTATCATTAAGCATTTATCAGCCTGCTCAGGTTCAATAAAAGACGTATTGATAAAAACGCCACACCAGCCGCCTAAAACTACACCGGCATTCTCTTAGTTTATCAAACACAATTCCTTTTTTAAAACGAAGGTTCATTCCGTATTATTCAATTTTTTTTATGTTGAAATATTTATGCTTGACCATTACGGTCATCAGCTTGTTCACTTCCTGCAAAGAAGCAGGCGATTATCGTCCTTTTGTGAACGATCCTATTTTATATTGTAAAACCGTTAAGCAATTAAACAATGTAGTGCTTGAAAATAATTTTCCACCAATGATTGCAAGCCGCAATTATGCTTATGCAAATATTGCTGCTTATGAGGTAATTGTTTTAGGTGATAATCGTTTTCAATCATTAGCAGGACAAATAAAACATTTACCTGAAATTAATAAACCGGATATTTCGGTTGCAGATTTACACTATGCAGCACTTTTGGCATTTTGTAAAGTAGGTGAAGCGGTTACCTTTCCCGAAGGAAGTATGAAAGATTATGTTGCAGAATTAGAGTCAAGTGTAACGACTGCAGGGATGAGTAGTAAAATTAAAGATGCTTCACGCCTTGTTGCCGATTCTGTTGCTAATCAAATTTTACGTTGGAGTAAAAAAGATAATTATTTACAACTACGTACGGCAACGAGATATACGATTACGCAAGATGAAGGTAGATGGGTGCCAACACCACCTATGTATGCACAGGCAATAGAGCCACATTGGAATGAGATAAGACCAATGGTTTTAGATTCTGCATCACAGTTTATGCCACCCCGACCGCCTGTTTATGATGTAAAAAATAAAAGCAGTGTTTTTTACAAAGCATTGCTGGAAGTAAAAACAATAGGTGAGTCTTTAACCGAAGATGAAATGCATATTGCAGATTTTTGGGACGATAATCCTTTTAAATTAAATGTAAGTGGCCACATCATGTTTGCAACAAAAAAGTTTTCTCCTCCGGGGCATTGGATGAATATTATTGGCATTGGTGCAAAAACTGCGAATGCAGATTTTAATACTACAGTTGCAGCATACACAAAAACTGCCATTGCCATCTTCGACGCATTCATCAGTTGCTGGGATGAAAAATTCAAAAGCAATTTAGTAAGACCGGAAACTGTAATCAACAAAGTATTGAGTGATGCATGGAGACCTTATATACAAACACCGCCATTTCCTTCCTATACAAGCGGGCATGCTACT
>JANPEU010000310.1:0-2342 GCA_031423175.1 Bacteroidota bacterium | reverse complement strand
ATGCTGGTCGAATTTGCCAGTCTTTCGCTGATCGATGATTTTTTTGAAGAATAAAGTGAATCGATTAATAAATCACTGTCTGTAAAAGGTAAAGATTTCCATTCACTAAGATTTCCTGTTATGGAAATCGTATTCCGGTTGTTCAGGAAATAATCAAAGCCGCCTCTCAGACTTTTGGAACGACTCTCCCACACACTACGATCAGTTTGAGTTAAAAACGTATTTGGCGTGCCAATAGAAGATATTCTTTCAGTAAAACCTGTACTAATTGATTTACGCTGATTATAACTTCCATTTAAAAAGAAATTAAATTTTTGTGTACGTACACTAATATCGCCAGTAAGTCCAATTTTTGCACGGCTGTCAATACCTGTTCGTATACTTCCATTATAACCAGCCTTCCTGTTTTTCTTTAGCACAATATTCAGGATGCCGGCCTGTCCACCAGATGCATCATATTTTGCAGAAGGGTTAGTAATGATTTCTATACTCTCTATTGCATCCGCTGGTATTTGATCCAGCGAAAGATTAGTAGGTCTGTTGTCAACAAAAATTGTTGGTGTATTATTTCTTAATGTTACATTACCATCAATATCCACCTGAACAGATGGTACATTCTTCATCACATCTTCAGCCGTGCCGCCAACACTAACCAAATTTTTATCAACATTAAATATTTTCTTATCGGCAGCTAGTACCAATGCTGAGCGGGTAGAATTCACTGTTACGGCACCTAAAACTTTATCATCAATTTCCATTTTTATATTACCAAGATCTTTATCCAGCGCATTCAGCATATTTCCGCCTTTTAAATCGAAGGCAACATTCTGAACTACCTCTTTAAAACCGATAGCAGTTATTTTTAATTTTAATGGTCCAAAGGCTGGTACATTTTCTAGTGAAAAATCGCCGTTAGCTTTTGTCAGCATTCCTGATACAATTACATCTTTTCTTTTTTTAGTAACAGAATCAAATTTGTTTTGAGTTAATTCCAGTGTGGCATACTCCAGGGCTTTTCCAGTTTTTGCATCTACAATTTTTCCATAAAATCTACCATTTGGCATTTTGCCACCAGTCATACCGGGCATGACACCACGATTTCCCATTTGTGGGTTTTGGCTTAATGTAAACGTTGTAATAAATAATGCAAGAGTCAAGTTTATAAACTTCATTTTCAGATTTTTAAGTTAGACGCTCAAAGTTGTTTGAACCTGCACGATTCTGTAATAATGATTGATGAATGGGTGAATAACGTTTATAAGCGGAAATAGTTCAAAATAGTGGATTGTTTATTGGGTCAATTGAGTAATCAGAACCTGTAATAGGCCAATTAAAAATCCGATAACACCACCCAAAATTTCCACAAACCGGAACTCTTTTGACATGATTTGGTATAAAATATCTTCTAATTTATCTGATGAAAAGGCAGAGACTTTTGTATAAACAATTTCTTCAAGGTCTAATTCTTTTTTAAGATTGCCGGCATACTGCTTCATTATCTTTGGAAACAATTCTTCTATTTCCACCATAAAAACCGATTTCATTTTGTTGATTGTTTTATCGCCAATAAACATACTGATGACAGGCATTTCGTCCGGCAGTTTTCTACGAAGAAAATTATCTATATGCGCATCCACCATGGGTAAAATTTGTTTCAGGTTTTCAGGATTGCTTATTTTTTGTTCTATTTCATTAAAAGAAAGAAATTCATCACTGATTAGCTTACCAAGATTAGTTGCCAGTGTTTTTTGGCGTTTTGGAAAGATGCCGTGGAATGTAACTCCAAGAATTTTTTTTGGTTCTCGGGGGTGAAAAAGCATTTTAATCGCAATCCAGTTTGTAAACCAGCCTATAAATGCAGAAATAAGGGGAATAAGTATGAGCCAGTAATTCATTTATAAAAAAAATTGTGTGCAAAGAAACAGAATGCAGTATCGTATTCAAAATCTCATTTTGTATGAAGCCGTGTTTTCCATAAATTTGCGATCTTGTTTTCATGGTAGCCATAGCTCAGTTGGTTAGAGCATCAGATTGTGATTCTGAGGGTCGTGGGTTCGAGCCCCATTGGTTACCCAAATAAGCCTTGAATTTTATTCAGGGCTTATTTTATTTTAAAAATTTCTTTACTCTCAATTTAAGAGACCACAACGTTTTATTTGTTTTAAATCATAATTATCCCCGCCACTCATCAAAATATGCTGTTAAAAGCCTGACAAGGCAAGAAAAGCATTCTTTTTACGTTATTTTTGGGTCATGCTAAAAGCTATAAAATATCTTACTAATATGAAAAGACTACCCATTGTACTTTTAATTTTTGCAGCCGGATCATTTCTCGCTTTTCG
>JANPEU010000309.1:0-2959 GCA_031423175.1 Bacteroidota bacterium | reverse complement strand
AAAATAAGCCTGACCAACTGATGCGGAAAAACCAATTGCGACAAACTCCATTTAAAATTTGCTCGTTGTAAAACGGAATCATCAAGACCGAAAGCACCACCAATTAAAAACACAATAGTCTTTACGCTTTCATTTGCCCGTTTCTGAATAAAATCTGCCAAACCTTCGCTGCTTAATTGTTTCCCTTTTTCATCTAATGCCACCAGATAATCTTCTTTATTTAAAAAACCTAGAATCATTTCGCCTTCTTTCTTCTTTAAATCCATTTCACTCAACATACCGGCATTTTTTGGTACAGGGATAATATTCCATTCCACTTTATAATATTTTGAGATGCGGTTTGTAAATTCTTCCACACCTGTTTTTATATAAGCGTCATTATTTTTCCCAATGCTCCAGAATTGTAATTTCATGATCTGCTTAAGGGGGTATTAATTGTGCTAAAGATAATTGTACTTGAACAATTGAATCTTTCTTTTTTAGTAATGTAATTACAAAAAGACAGAGTCTTGTCATACCGAAACGGGAATTTAATACTCATTTTGCTTTAGAAGAAGGTAGTTGAGGTATCTCAAACTTTCAAACAATGTAAGATACCTCGCCTGAGATTCATTTAAATTAAGGATTCATTACAGTAAGGCTCGGTATGACAAGACTCTGAAAACTGAGTTAGTATTTTGAAATCAGGCCCCGTTATTATCTAAAATGCTTTCTTCACTTCTTCCTTAATCTGGACTTCGGTTACCGGTCCATATTTTTCAACAATCTTTTTTATATCAGCCGATTTTCCCACTAAAACAAACTGAAGCTTATCTTTTGGAAAATATTTTACAATTATCTGTTTTGCTTTTTCCAATGTCAACCCATCTACATTTTTTTCAAAATTATTGATAAACGATTCATCAAAGTTGTACCAGAACATTTGTGTCATTAATCCGGCTAATTGTCCTGCTGTTTCATAGCGTGGAGGAAACTGGCCCTTTACATAGTTTTTTGCGGAAACCAACGATTTTTCATCAATACCAGTTGAATGTAATTTGTTTAAAACTTCAATTGCTTTATCAATCGCAGGCTCTGTTGTTTTGCCTGCTGTAAAGGTTGAGATAGCAAATGTTCCGCCATTCTTTAAAGCAGAGAATTGGCTGCCAGCTCCATAAGTTAAGCCTGTATTTACACGTAATTCATCGTTTAACATTGAAGTGAAGCGGCCACCAAATAATGTGTTTACTACATCAACAGAAACATAATCCGGGTTGTTGCGGCTGATGCCTGGTGCACCAATATAAAAGGTTGTTTCTTTCGCATCGTCTTTATTGATTAATAACACTTGTTGCTTTGTAGGATTAATTATAGGCTTAGATGCAAGATTAACCTGGGGTTTCATTGCTTTCTTCCATCCAGAAAATAAACTGGTGATTAAAGTTTTCATTTCCGCCTTATTAAAATCACCAGCTATAGAAATAGCTGAACCTTCAGGTATATAATTTTCAGAATAAAATTTTTTTACATCATCAATTGTCAAAGGAGTAACGGTTGAAATTTTTCCTTGTATGATATTTCCATAGACATGATCACCATACATAAACTTATCAAAATAAGAAGCGATTACAGAGCGGGGGCTTTCTTTTTGCTGTTCCAGGTTTACCAGCAATCTTTTCTTTTCCTTTTCAAATTCTGTTGCATCGAATGTAGGATCCAGCATAATTTCTTTCAATAAATTCAGGATTTTGCTTTTATCTTTTGATGCCATTCTTGCAGAGAGCCCGGCAGATTCTTTATTAACAAAACTCCCAACACTGGCCCCGTTGAAATCTAACTCTTCATCCAGTTTTAGTTTTGAATAATTTTTTGTTCCATGTTTCAATGCAGTTGCAGTTAATGAAGCCAATCCTGCTTTTTCGCCATCATAAATAGCTCCGGCAGGAATAATAACTGAGATATTAATAATTGGCACTTCACGTTGCTCCATTAAATAAATGGTGAGGCCATTCTTTAATTTGAATTTTTCAAATGGCGGTAATTTGTAGCCCTGTGCAGAAACAGATGCCATAGAATAAACAGTAAGGACACCGAAAACTAAAATTTGTTTTATATATTTCATGATATTTTTATTTGCATTAAACAATTGTGAATCCAACTTTTAAACTATAAAACTATTCTTCCGTATTCGATTTCAATATGCCAACAGTCCGGTTGCTTTTAGTAAAATATTTTGCTGCCACTTTTTTTATATCATCAACCGTTACTTTATTAAATGCTGCGGGTGCATCAAACATTTTTTTATAATCGCCAAAGAATACTTCATAGGTGCCGATATTATTTGACTTACCATTGATCGTTTCCACCTGGCCATAAAACTCCATCAATTTCTGATTTTTTACTTTTTGTAATTCTGATTCTGTTATTCCGTCTTTTTTAATTTTCTCTAATTCTTCATAAATCGCTTTTTCCAAATCATTTTCATTTATATTTTTTGCAGTTACAGCCGCAATGCCAAATAAGGTAGGATCAAAACTTTCGCTAAAATTGTTGAATACTTGTGTAGCTAATTGTTTTTTATCAACCAGTGCAGAATAGAGCCTTGATGATTTTCCGCTGGTAAGTATATCGCCGAGTAAAGTCAATGCATAGTAGTCTTCATGTTTTGCTCCGGGTACATGCCAGCCAATACCTAGATAAGGAGTGGCTACATCTTTTTGCATCATTACTCGTCTTTCACCTGTTTGTGGAGGTTCTACAATATTTACTTTGGGTGGTTCGGGTTGTGCAGGAATGGGTTCAATATATTTTTCCGCCAATTTTTTTATTTCATCAAATTTCACATTACCTGAAATAACGGTTACACAATTATTCGGTGCATAATACATTTTAAAATATCTTTCTAAGTCTGCTTGTTTCCAGTTTTTCATATCATCTTCATACCCGATAACCGGCCAATGGTAAGGATGTTCCAGGAATG